>NZ_WTKV01000030.1:0-60008 GCF_011378705.1 Pseudoalteromonas sp. SA25
TGGATATCTCCCGACACACTCATAAATAAAATGTTCGTCTCACACGCTTTAGCAATTCGACGGCTACTGATCAAACCATGTGCATAGCCCAGTAAAATAATCTTTAGCATTACCGAAGGCGGATACGCAGCAGCGCCCGTTTTGTCATTGTTGTACCACGCGTCAAACCCCGATAAATCGAGTTTATTTTCGACAATATAACAAAGGGCATACTCAAAAGTGCCAGGCAGAATTTGCTCAGCGAAATTGATAGGAATGAATTTATTTTGACAGGATAAGTCAGGCTTGTAGTTAGCCATAACAGTTTACCGTGGGTGAATAATATCTATTAGATCACAGCGAACAGATGGATTCAAGGTTAAAAAGCAACCAACCAAGAATTGTTGGATACGTTCCTAAAAAGAGTAATTCTACAGCCTCAACGCTTTGCTAAGCGGCTAAAAATGGCTGGCTATAATAGCGAGGTACGAGCACAGCCAGCTGTTTGTGTCCGTTTAAGCAACTTGTTATACGTTTAAGCACCAATATATTTACCTAGTATTGACCCAAGCCACCCAAAAACATTACTTATAATTAAAAGTGTTATTGCTACAAATATACCAGCAACAAATGCCTGAGATAACCAATTTAACGAGCTTTTATCTTGTCTAATAAACCTCACATTTGGAAAAGAGAACTCAAGAAACCTAAGGATTTGTTGATTAAGGAACCCCCAAGTATTGGAAAAAATTAGAAAAGCGAAAAGGAATGTTATTACAAAAGAGTTTTCAATATTTATATGCGGTGAAATCTGCAAGCCTGCGATTAGGCTCAATATAAAACCAAATACAACGCCCGCAATCTGAACTATTAATTGGCTCCAAGTATTACGAACTAACCAATTTTTATTTTTACCTTTTTTAATTATTTCAAGTAACCCGCAAAACACAGAGTCAACAGAATCACTATCATCAGAGGAAACTTGAATAAATGTATTCCTAGGATCTTTCGCATCAATTTTAATTTCAAAATGCTCCCCGTACATTCTATTAGTTTTCACGCTTTGAGCGGAATCTAGCGTAAAAATAACCCGTTCAATAGAATTAGCTTGCGAGTAGTGTTTTTGAAGTTCAGAGAAATCTGTCGGTTTATAGCCTCGGTTATCAAAACGAATTATATAATTTAACATTAATTCTTGATCGGGTTCAGCACCAGATTCTTTTAATTTTTCGTTTGCTTTAGTTTCACGCTCAGTTAGAAATTCATTGATCTGCTCTAACATTTGCTCTGTAACACTAAAGTTTTCGAGAAACTCATCTCTTAAATAATTAGCCAAATCTGAACTCCATTTTCTAAAAACGTATAACATCTTATTGAACACCACTTTGGGGGGTTATAACACCCCAAAGCGGCGTATATTACACCGCTCAATAATTCCACTAAATAACTGCAATGTAAACAAACAATTAGGTATGCAATGAAAAAGCCTTTGTTATTTTGCACCAAAACGGCTTTTAATAATGTTATTGGACAAAGTAAAATAGCTGTTTATATGAATAGTTCAGTCTGAAGAAAAATTTTGGCTTTGTGCATTTAGCGCGTAATTAGCTAAAGCATTGGTGAGATAAGCGAGCCTTAACATATTAATGATACAGGCTCGCTGAGGTGTTTATAATAAAACGAATGAGTGAGGTGTTTACTTTACATCAAAATTCACGTGGTCAAAGTATGGATTTTGTTCACGCGCTTTAAGTACGCTGATTGTAGTGAGCACAATGAGTTGCAGTTCGTTATTTACGTTAACAACTATGCATTCGTCTTTATTTGCATTGCGCTTTGTATCAGTGGCTACACCACATACACCATCACCATTTTTTAATACAAGCTCAATATTCAGCCTGTGCATACAGGCAATTTCAATGTAGTCATATTGGTGGCAACTGATCATAAAGCCTCGTTATAAATTACTTAGCTGATTGAAAAAGCATTAAATTAGCAATTACTGCAAGGTTGGCTATATACCAAAGATCTTTAATTACAAACATACCGAGACCATCTAATAAAGTGGCGGCACTAAATGCACCGGTTGCGGTAATTAAGAATGTTTGAGTCATTAAAAATACACTCAAACACGCTAAGCCACTTACAATAATTAGCTTTTTATTATTTAAAAATAGCCCTAAGCCTAATAGCACAGCAAATAATACATCAAATCCGCCAATCACGTTAGACGCGCCTTGTACGCTAAATACCGTGTATAACCACGACATAAACGGTGAGGTTTCTACTAAACTTACAATGCCTTTTGCTTCAAACTCATAAAACTTCATGCCGCCAATCCACAATAAAACCATGGCAACCGGTATAAAGTTTAAAAGTACGTGTTGTTTGTCGGTAAGTTTGTCTTTATAAAATAAAAACAAATACAAAGGCACTACAGCAAAGTATTTAATTATGCCCTGCCCACTACCAATGATTGGAAAGCCGCCAAGTTGAGCCATCCAACGGTTACTGGCAAACAAGGTAAGTAATGCTACTAAACTTATAATTGCTGCAAGTAAAAGTGCTGGCGTAGGTTTCATTAGCTTAAGGTGAGCGAGCACGGTGGCAAACGCTAAAGCAACCATAAATGAGCCACTAATCAAACCTAATGCAGATACAGACATTAGCGAATCAACGCCATAAAAACTAAACGTAGCCGTTAACGTATTAGGGTTTGCTCCTAACGCAAACGATAAGCCAAGTAACAAAAAGCTACTCGCTAATAAAAAAGTAATCACGTTGTTGGTTAATTTTAAGTTCATTGTATTTCCAAGTATTCGTTAAGACTTACAAAGACCTTGCTAGTCGATAAAACAATTCAAGCTAACTCTTAAAAATATAAGAGTTGATTAAGCACAACGTAAGCTCTCATCGGGTAATGTAATCAATCACTTTAGTTTATGATTTATTACCTCTTTATTAATAAAATTAAATAAGTCTAATATTCATATGATGTGCGTCATTTTTTTTATTATAAAATGAAGTAGAATAACGTCGCCTTTTCAATACACAGAATGCATGCATTTCTAAAACTTAGGGACATTTTTAATGAAGGGTACTGATATTCGAGTTACCTCTGGACTGATTTCTATAGCCATTGTTTTACTACTTTGGTTTGCTGTACCGCCCCCGCAAGGTGTTACCGAAAACGCATGGCATTTGCTCGCTTTATTTATTGGTACTGTAGTTGCCATTATTGGTAAAGCAATGCCTATCGGCGCCATTGCTATTTTAGCTATTACTTCTGTTGCGTTAACCGGCGTAACTAATGACAGCCCATCTGGCGCTATTAAGGATGCATTAAGTGGCTTTTCTAATTCATTAATTTGGTTGATTGGTATTGCTATTATTATATCTCGGGGTTTAGCTAAAACTGGTTTGGGAAATCGCATTGGCTATAATTTTATTTCTCTTTTTGGTAAAAAAACAATTGGTATTGGTTACGCACTCGCACTTTCTGAACTTGTTATAGCGCCTGTAACGCCAAGTAATACCGCGCGAGGCGGCGCTATTATTCACCCAATTATGAAGTCGATAGCAACAAGCTTCGGCTCGTCCCCTGAGGAAGGCACCTCTCGTAAAATTGGGCACTACCTTGCTTTAGTGAGCTACCATATAAACCCTATTACATCAGCTATGTTTATTACGGCAACTGCGCCAAACCCTCTAATTGTAAAGCTGATTGCTGATGCTACCGGTGCAAATATTAGTATTACTTGGGGTACGTGGGCACTCGCAGCGCTTGTTCCTGGTTTGCTATGTATTGCCCTTGTGCCTTTGGTTGTTTATGCCATTTACCCACCTGAAGTTAAAAGTACGCCCGACGCTAAAACCTACGCAGAATCTAAATTAACTGAAATGGGCCCAATGAGTTACGGCGAAAAAATAATGGTGGGTGTTTTTGCCATGCTGCTTATTTTATGGGCCGGCGTGCCTGCAATGATTTTAGGGGCTGACTACGCAGTTAACACAACCGCAGTGGCTTTTTTAGGTTTGTCGGTTTTATTAGTGACTGGTGTATTAAGCTGGGACGATGTACTTAAAGAAAAGTCTGCGTGGGATACCGTTGTTTGGTTTTCAGCATTAGTAATGATGGCCACTTTTTTAAATAAATTAGGTTTGGTAACGTGGTTTTCAACACTTGTTGAGAGCAACATTGCGCAACTGGGTTTTGACTGGATTGTATCGGCCATTATATTGGTAGCTGTGTATTTTTACGCTCATTACTTTTTTGCCAGTACCACAGCACATATTACTGCTATGTTTGCCGCATTTTACGCCGCAGGTTTAGCGCTTGGCGCACCGCCTTTATTTTTAGGTTTACTGTTAGCTGGCGCTTCATCACTCATGATGTCGTTAACACATTACGCAACGGGCACATCTCCCATAGTGTTTGGCTCAGGCTATGTATCATTAAAAGACTGGTGGGTAATGGGCCTTATAATGAGCATTATTAATTTAAGTGTATGGGGAATTATTGGCGGGCTTTGGTGGAAAGCACTTGGGTATTGGTAGTGCTGTGTATAGGTAGTAATGTCTTTGTTAGCTTAACCAGCATGTTTAACTCTATGCGCTTGTTTTAGTCGTACCTAATTAAAAGCGCTATAGCCCTAAAAATATAAACTTTAGGGCTATTATAAGGAAGTATTAAAGCTTTATAAACGACTCAGTTTTACCATTATTGATGAAGATAATTACGAGTACCACATGCAAACGCGGGCTACTCGTAGCTAAAATTAGTCGCTTTGATCTCTGAAGTCTTTTTTTCTGAAAATAGTTAAATGCCAGCCCCAATGCAAAGAGCCTAATCTTAAAAAAATAGTCGTGAAAAATGAGCCTAAAATACACCAAATGTAATCTACATTAAGGCTAAATAAAGCAGCATAAACTGCACCACCCGCTAAACATGCAGAGGCGTAAGGTTCGCTGCGCATAACAGTTGGCACTTCACGGCAAATTACGTCACGTATTAAACCACCAAATATACCTGTAGTAATACCCATGGTAATTGCGACTACCATGCCAGAGCCATTAATGAGTGCTTTTTCTATCCCCATAATATTAAATAACGCCATACCAACAGCGTCTACCAATAAAAAGTAGTAATTATTAACGCGCGGTAAGTATCGAATAAATGCAATTGTTGCTATAACGGCCCCGTAGGTCGAATACAAATACTCCGGGGTAGCAATCCAAAATACCGGTTTGTTTAAAAGTATATCTCTGAGGGTACCGCCCCCTAGTGCTGTAACGGTTGCAACCACTACTACGCCAAAGCCACTAATGTTTTTTTCATACCCAAGCAATGCCCCTGCAACAGCAAAAAATGCAACACCGAGTAACCCTAGTACCATAAAGTATTCAGCAGTCATGGTAATTCCTTTTTAAAGTTTATTAGGAGTTGTATCAACTTACGTGCCAAAAAAACATCTCTCAAAAGTTGAATTAACTTTGAAAAATACATTTAAAAACAACGCTGTAATTCACACTGAATGCAGTTTGAGGTTAGGTTTTATGAAAGGTAATATTTGAGAAGGTAATTATTTTAAAAGTAGGTATTTTTTACACGTTGTTTATAAGTAGGCCCATAAATTAAGCTAGCGCTATTTATCCACTCAAAATATGCAAGATAGCCTACAAAAATTGACTCAAAGATTAATAGGCTAATACCTATCCAACTTGCAAAGTTACGTAAAAAAATAACGCTGACACCTACCCTAATTTTTCATTGTTGATTGGTATTATACGGCCATTAAAAAAACATGTCCCTTTGGTCAGGTTTAACCACACTACAAAGCATTTTCATTAACGTGCTTTTACCAGCCCTATTTTCCCCTTTAGATTTAAATAGTAAAAGCATTCGCTTCACCGTGCCTTATTTTTAAGGCTACTCCGTTATTACCTATACCTCGATAATTTAACCCAACCGCCCTTAACTGACCAAGCGGTCAACAATGGCATAGTAACTGCAATAAGCTAATTAAAGATTAAAAAGTATTTTTGTTACCCGTGCGCAAACAACAAGAAAAAACATACGCCAAGCCTTTATGTATCAGGGCTTTATAAAAATTAAGGGGGTCTGTGTGATTCAATTTTTATTAAATAACACGCCAATTGAAGTACAAGAATGTTCGCCAAGTCTCACCATTTTGGACTGGCTTCGCACCAAAAAAGGGAAAGTGGGCACCAAAGAAGGATGTGCAACTGGCGACTGTGGTGCGTGCACAATTTTAGTGGGTGAAGAGCGTATAAATGCAAACGGGCAAACTAGTTGGCAATACAAAACAATGAACAGCTGTTTATTGTTATTAGGTAATGCGCATGCAAAACATATAGTAACGGTAGAGGCTGTGACTACTGGTTTATACCCAAACTTAACCGATTTACACCCCGTACAACGTGCACTCGTTGAGTGCCATGGTTCGCAATGTGGTTTTTGCACACCCGGTATAATAATGAGTTTGTTGGCTCTTTATATTAATGAACCAACGTACCCTGGTAAAAAAGCGGTTATTCATGCACTTAGCGGTAACTTATGCCGTTGTACAGGTTATAGCCCTATATTACTTGCAGCAGAAAAAGCCTATAGCTATGACCGTAAAGCTGAACCGTACTCAGCAATGGCCGCTCAATTTAAAGCATCACTTAATACGCAATATGATGACGATATTCCATTTTTAAAAAATGGTCCTCGCAAATTTTACTTACCACAAATAGCCCAACAACTTGTTGAGCTAAAAGCGCTTTATCCTTATGCACATTTAGTTGCTGGTGGCACCGACTTTGCCATTGAGCTTAGCCAAAACATGCTCTTACCGGATGTAATTATCTCCCTTAGCCAAGTAAAGGAGCTTTGCACCTTGGTAGATAATAACGGTGAGCTACACATTGGTGCAGCACTCCCTTATAGCCAATTTGTTGAGGTATTTTATAACCATTACCCAGAGTCAAAAGAGCTATTTGAACGCTTAGGATCAAGCCAAGTACGTAACAGCGGCACACTCGGTGGCAGCATAGGGAATGCCTCTCCGATTGGCGATCCCGCTCCCCTTTTAATCGCTCTTAATGCATCAATGGATTTATTAAGCAGCGCTGGTACGCGCACTATTAAAGTTGCCGACTACTTTATTGATTACAAAAAAACAGTTCTTAAAAGCGATGAAGTAATAAGTAAGTTCACCATCCCAAAGCGCCCAGAGTCGCTAAAACTTGCGTGTCATAAAATATCAAAACGCTTTGAAGACGATATATCTACCGTGTGTTTGGTACTTGCTATAGAGCATTCACAAAACGTGATTACTCAAGCCCGCTGCGCTATGGGCGGTATGGCTGCTATTCCTAAACGCGCACATCATATTGAGCAAAAGCTGATATCTCAATCATTACAAGTAAGTAGTTTTATAGACGCAGCAACGGCTATTAACGATGACTTTACGCCCATGAGCGATGTAAGAAGCAGTGCGCATTACCGCACCACGGTAAGCAAAAACTTATTACAACGCATTGGTATTGAGTTTTGTGAGCCGCAAGCACGCAACAATAACAACATTGCCATTACGAGGATCTCACATGCGTCACTTTGAAATGGATAAACTAAAAGCGCAAGGTGGTAGCGTTGGGCAATCTAAATATCACGAAAGCGCTATTAAACAAGTTTGTGGCAGTGCAAATTTTGCCGACGATAACCCGGAGCCATACGGCTGCCTACATGCTTACCCAGTGCTCGCCCCTGTTACAAGCGGCTTTATTAAATCAATAGATACAAGTCACGCACTGGCAGTTGAAGGCGTTAAACGTATTTTATCGGCCGAAGATGTACCGGGTAAATTAGATATTGGCCCGGTATTTCCAGGTGACGTATTACTCACTAGTCATGAAATTCAATACCACGGGCAACCTGTGCTGGTAGTAGTTGCGGACAGCTACGCCATAGCACGTCGCGCGGCACGTTTAGTGGTTATAGAGTGCGAGCAAACCACACCCATACTCGATATTAAAGAAGCTATTAGCAAAGAGCATTGGGTAAGGCCGCCCCATTCACTTAACCGTGGTAACAGCGAACAAGCCATTAATAACTCAGCCCACCAGCTTAAAGGCGAAATAAACATAGGCGGGCAAGAACACTTTTATTTAGAAGGCCAAATAGCGCTGGCGCAACCTGATAACGACGGGGGCATTCATGTTCAGTGCTCTACGCAACACCCTACTGAGGTGCAGCACTTAGTCGCTAAAATTTTAAAAAAGCCATTTAGTTTTGTAAACGTAGAAACCCGCCGTATGGGCGGTGCTTTTGGCGGCAAAGAAACCCAAGGCGCACCATGGGCATGCCTTGCAGCTCTTGCGGTTTACCACCTTGGCTGCGCAGTAAAAATGCGCCTAGCCCGCAGCGACGATTTTAAATTAACCGGTAAGCGCCACCCTTTTTATAATCACTATCATGTCGGTTTTGACGAAAATGGCTTAATAGAAGGTGCCGACATTACCGTAAACGGATTTTGTGGCTACTCGCCTGATTTATCGGATGCAATTGTAGACCGTGCCATGTTTCATGCCGACAACGCCTACTACTACCCAGCCGCCACAATTAAAGGTAATCGCTGTAAAGTAAATACCATAAGCCATACCGCATTTAGAGGGTTTGGTGGCCCGCAGGGAATGATTACGGGCGAGCTAATAATGGACGATATAGCCGCCAAATTAGGTAAAGATCCGCTTGAGATCCGAAAACTTAATTTATACAAAAAAGGCCGCGATACCACGCCGTACCATCAAACCGTAGAGCAACATATTTTAAAAGATATGATAAGCCAGCTTGAGGAGTCGGGTGACTACTGGGCACGTAAAGAGGCCATTAAAGCATTTAACGTATCGTCACCTATTATCAAAAAAGGCCTTGCGATGACGCCGGTTAAATACGGTATTTCGTTTACGGTACAACACTTAAACCAAGCCGGTGCATTAGTACATGTATATAGCGATGGTTCTATACATTTAAACCACGGCGGCACCGAAATGGGCCAAGGGCTCAACACCAAAATTGCGCAAATTGTGGCCCATGGCTTTGGGGTCGATTTTAACGCGGTAAGTATTAGTGCTACGCGTACCGACAAAGTACCAAACACCTCGCCAACAGCGGCTTCAAGCGGTACCGACTTAAACGGTATGGCGGCGCTAAATGCAGTAAACACAATAAAAGAGCGCTTAATAAACTTTATTACCGAGCACTTTGAAGTAGACAGCAACACTGTTGTATTTAAAGATAACCTCATTACTTTTAGTAAAGGTGAAATAAGCTTTAGTGAACTTGCAAACCTTGCTTACATGAATCGTATATCGCTTTCATCTACCGGTTATTACGCCACACCTAAAATTCATTACGACAGAGCCAAAGGCGAAGGCCGTCCGTTTTTTTACTACGCTCACGGCGTAGCACTCAGTGAAGTAGAAGTAGATACGCTTACGGGCGAAAACACGGTAACCCGCGTTGATATACTGCACGATGTAGGCAGTTCAATTAATCCAGCACTTGATATAGGGCAAATTGAAGGCGCCTTTGTGCAAGGTATGGGCTGGCTAACAACTGAAGACTTACAATGGAATGATAAAGGCCAGCTTGCAAGCTTTGGCCCAGCCAACTACAAAATACCAGCCATTGGCGATACACCTGCCGAATTTAACGTCAATCTTTATAACTCAGCAAATCCAGAAACCACCGTGTTTAGATCAAAAGCCGTAGGCGAGCCGCCATTTATGCTGGCCTTTAGTGTATGGAGCGCTATTCGTAATGCCATAAGTAGTGTGGCTGATTACAAATACACCGCCCCATTGGATACACCCGCAACCCCAGAGCGAGTATTGAGTGCAATTGAGCAAACCGCTAGTTGGTTTAAGGAGCATCAACATGACTAATTTAAATGAGTCGTTTCAGGGTTTTCATACTCAAAACTGGGCGCAGGCTATAAACGAGCACGAACAAAGCGGCACTAATTATGTAATTGCCACGGTACTTGGCACAAATGGCTCAACCCCTCGCGGCACAGGCTCTAAAATGGTAATAAGCGGCGAGCATATTTACGACACTCTTGGCGGTGGCCACCTTGAATACGTAGTAATAGAAAAAGCCCGCGAACTACTTACCAAAGGCGAAGCCGCCCAAGTAATTGAGCAATTTAACCTAGGTGCAAATTTAGGCCAGTGCTGCGGCGGAGCTGCCACCGTTATGCTTGAATGCATGCAATGCGAGCGATTTACCCTCGACATTTATGGCGCAGGCCATGTAGCACAAGCGCTTATTGGTATATTGGCACAGCTGCCTATGCGCATACGCTGGATAGATAGCCGCGCAGATGTATTCCCACAGGCTATTCCAAATAACGTAGTAAAAGTGGTTGATGAAGAGCCAATAGAACAAGTAAAACGTGCGCCTAAAGCTAATAACTACTTAATACTTACCCATAACCACCAGCTCGACTTTGCACTCACCCAAGCCATTATTAAACGCGCTGATGCCAATTGGCTGGGCGTTATTGGCTCTGACACTAAAGCAAAACGTTTTAAACAACGCCTAGCACATCGCGATTTTACAGCCGCTCAAATACAACAAATGACCTGCCCTGTTGGGCTTAAAAATATTACGGGCAAATTACCAATGGAAGTGGCTATTTCGATTAGTGGACAGCTAATTGCCCTTTATCAGGCTATGCAAACCCAAGCGCCAAAACGCCAAGGCTTGCAGTGGCGCACACTAAAAAATGCCTTAATTAGCACCACGCAGGAGGAAGTAGACGCATGCGTAGCTTACAAATAAATACGCTAAATGATGCACAAGCAAAACAAGCACTTGAGCATTGCTGCGCGGCCCCTAACTGGGTGGCAGCCATGGTAAAAGCAATGCCATTTAAAAGTGCTCAACAGCTGTATGAATGCGCAAAAAACATATGGGATAGCCTTGGCGAGAGCGACTATTTAGCTGCCTTCGAAGGCCACCCGCAAATAGGCGACTTATCAACCCTTAGCAAAAAATACATAGCCACCGCACAAAAAGCGGGCCATGAGCAATCGGGTATGAGCAAAGCAAACGAAGCCGTACTTACCAAAATGATTGCCCTTAATAAAGAGTACCTGAGCAAGTTTGGCTTTATTTTTATTGTGTGCGCCACCGGTAAAACGGCCGAACAAATGCTTGAACTCATAGAGCAGCGCATACACAACACCTGCAGCACAGAGCTTGCTATAGCCGCGGGCGAACAAGCCAAAATAACAAAAATAAGATTGGAGTCATTGCTATGAATAAAAGTATGAACAAAAGCCCTATTACCACCCATATACTTGATACCAGCACCGGAAAACCTGCAGCAAACGTTGCTGTTAAGCTATTTAAACTTACAAATAACGAATGGGTACAACTAACCCAAGGCACAACCGATACCGATGGGCGAATTACCGACTGGCTAAATACAGAAGTAGAATTTGCAACCTATAAGCTAGTCTTTGATTTAGATAGTTATTACCAAAACCAACCTACCCCTGCGTTTTACCCAGAGGCACAAATAACGTTTAGATTACAAGATACTAAACATCATCATATCCCATTGTTGCTTAGCCCGTTTGGCTACTCTACATACAGAGGTAGCTAATAATGAGCACGCAAAACAATAATAACTTAACAGTAGTTTGTGCCGATATACTCGACTTTATTGACGACCCTGCCATTGCTGGCGAAAGCGCCCATCGTTTTTTTGAAAAAGGCGCATTAGTTATCAAGCACGGCAAAGTAGTTAAACTTGGTTACGAGCAAGACATATTACCTACGATTGATAAATCAGCGCGTGTTATCCGCCACGATGGCAAACTGGTTATGCCTGGTATGATTGACACCCACATACACTTACCACAAACCGAAATGGTGGGGGCGTACGGCGAGCAACTGCTAAGTTGGCTAACCGAGTATGCGTTTCCGACAGAGAAAAAATTTACGTGTAAGCATTACTCAAAAGAGATCTCTAATCGCTTTTTAGACGAGCTACTGCGCAATGGCACAACCACTGCCCTTGTATTTGGCACTGTGCACCCGCAATCGGTTGATGCGTTTTTTAAAGAATCACAAAAACGCAATTTACGTATGATTGCGGGTAAAGTAATGATGGATCGTAACTGCCCTGACGACTTATCTGATTGCGCGCAAACAAGCTATGACGAATCCAAAGCCCTAATAAAAAAATGGCACAATGTTGATAGGTTAAGCTACGCAGTTACACCGCGTTTTGCTCCCACATCAACCCCTGAGCAATTACAAAAATGCACTCAGTTACTTGAAGAATACCCAGACACCTACCTGCACACTCATCTATCTGAAAACAAAGACGAGTGCGAATGGGTAAAAGGGTTATTTCCAGAAGCCGAAGATTACCTTGGCGTTTACGAGCAAGCAAAAATGGTGCGTAAACGCTCAGTATTTGCCCATAGTATTCATTTATCTGAGCGCGAGCTTTGCTGCCTTGCAGATAACAATGCGGCTATATCGCACTGCCCTACCTCAAACCTGTTTTTAGGCTCAGGACTTTTAAATTTAAAAGCCTGTGAAGAGCACGGCATAAACGTAGGCATGGGTACCGATGTAGGCGCAGGAACAAGCTTTTCTATGCTACAAACAGGTAACGAAGCTTACAAAATCCAACAGTTACAAGGTCAAAAGTTTTCAGCATTTAAAGGGCTGTATTTAGCAACACTCGGCGGTGCTAGAGCGCTCGATTTAGAAGGGACAATTGGTAATTTTGAAGCCGGCTGTGAAGCCGATTTTATTGTAATGGATTGTTCGGCAACTTCGTTTTTAAAATTTAGAATACAACATGCCAAAACCCTGCATGAAAAACTATTTGCAATGATGATGTTAGGCGACGACCGCTGCGTTGAGCAAACCTACATTATGGGTAAAAGTGTGTATAAGCGCGATGATAGCAATCAATTTTCAGACACCCGCTCACCGGTATTAGAAGAGGCTTAACTGTTATGGAAAACTATTTATTTGAGCTTGCTCATTTAGTACTGCGTTATTTTCATGTTATTGCTGGTATAGCCTGGATTGGCGCTTCATTTTATTTTGCATGGCTTGATAACAACCTACAAACACCACCGCAATGGAAAATAGATAAAGGCATAAAAGGCGATTTATGGGCCGTGCATGGCGGTGGCTTTTACGAAGTGGCTAAGTATCAAAATGGCCCTGAACAAATGCCTCATACCCTGCATTGGTTTAAGTGGGAAGCGTACACAACCTGGATCACCGGTATATTACTATTTAGCTTACTTTATTATGTTGGCGCCGATGTGTACTTAATTGATAACAGCAAAAGTGAGCTAAGTAAATTTGTAGCTATTGGCGCATCACTTGGTTTTATTGGCTTAGGCTATGGTGTTTATCGTTTATTGTGTAAAAGCCCACTGGTCGAAAACGGCAAAGTGTTTATTGCTGTAGTTATTGGTTTATTAGCTCTATGGACTTTTGGGGTTGATCAATTATTTAGCGACCGCGCTGTGTATATTCATGTAGGCGCACTCATTGGCACGTGTATGGTGGGTAATGTGTATCACATTATTATGCCAGGGCAACGCTATATGGTAAGTGAAGTAGAAGCTGGTAGAATCCCTGATTCAGCGCCAGGTTTAAAGGCAAAGCTGTGTTCTATTCATAATAACTACGCCACGTTACCTGTGGTATTTATTATGCTTAGCAATCACTTTCCTTACACGTATAGCCACAACTTTGGCTGGCTTATTTTAATTGCGCTGTTTGGTATTGGTATGTGGATACGCCATTACTTTAACTTAAAACATCAAGGCGTTAATAAACCTTCAGTACTTATAAGTGGTATTGCAGCATTTTTTGCCCTTATGCTAGCAATAGCACCTTGGCCCAGCAGTACAACAAATGCAGACGAAAACGCGCCTTTACAAGCAAGTATTACCGACGCACAAGCGTGGGATATAATTAATAAGCACTGTACCGGGTGCCACAGCGAAACACCTACCTCTGAGCTTTTTCAAACAGCGCCGCTAGGCTTTAAGCTCGATTCTATTAGTGATGTAAAAAAAGCTAGTACGCTTATTCATACCCGCGCGGTTATAACCAAAGATATGCCACTGGCTAATATGACCAAGATGACAGACACAGAGCGAGAAGCGCTAGGCTCTTGGCTCGCAGCGCTTAAAAAGGAGCAATAATATGAGCGAGAAATTTAAAAACTACCCGCGCGATTTAATTGGTTATGGCCCAGATGTACCTCATGCAAACTGGCCTAATAAAGCACGTATTGCCGTGCAAGTGGTATTAAATTACGAAGAAGGCGGCGAAAACTGCGTGCTGCATGGTGATGCAGCCGCTGAAACGTTTTTATCAGAAATAGTCAGTGCTCCCCATGTAGAAGATCGCCATATCAGCATGGAGTCTATTTACGAATATGGCTCGCGCGCGGGCGTGTGGAGGCTACTGCGTTTATTTAAAAAATACGATATACCGGTCACCATTTTTGCAGTGACGATGGCTCTTGAACGCCATCCCGATTTAGCTAAAGCCTTTGTTGAAGCGGGCCACGAGATTGCAAGCCATGGCCTGCGCTGGATTAATTATCAAAATATAGATAAGCAAACCGAGCGCGAGCATATGCAACAAGCCATTGATGTCATTAAAAAGCTCACAGGTAAAAAGCCCAAAGGCTGGTATACCGGCCGAACTAGCCCAAATACCGCAGCCCTTGTAGTTGAGAATGGCACATTTTTATATGACGCCGACGATTACAGCGACGATTTGCCCTTTTACAGTATTAAAGAAGGTAAGCCACAGCTCATTGTGCCCTACACGCTCGATGTAAACGACATGCGCTTTGCTGCCGTGCAGGGTT
The DNA here is from genome assembly GCF_011378705.1 of Pseudoalteromonas sp. SA25. Taxonomy (NCBI): domain Bacteria; kingdom Pseudomonadati; phylum Pseudomonadota; class Gammaproteobacteria; order Alteromonadales; family Pseudoalteromonadaceae; genus Pseudoalteromonas; species Pseudoalteromonas sp. SA25. The sequence goes on from NZ_WTKV01000030.1 coordinate 14,919, forward strand.
TTAATGCTGGCGATCAGTTTTATAATTATTTAAAAGATGCATTTGATACGCTTTATGAAGAAGGCGACCCACAAGGCGAAAACACCCCAAAAATGATGTCGATAGGTTTGCATTGCCGCTTAATTGGCAGACCAGGAAGAATAAAAGCATTAGCACGGTTTTTAGAATATGCCCGATCGCATGAGCAGGTATGGTTTGCCACGCGCGAGCAAATCGCCGAGCACTGGCTTAAAACCCACCCGTATAAAAAAGCATAGTTTATATTTTTTAAAACATAAAAAAGCCCAGCAAAGCTGGGCTTAAATTACTTTAGGAGTAGTGAAATTTATTCAAAAAACTATTTCCCCATTGGCAGCAAAACCGATATATAGCGCTGCGCCCAATTAGCAAGCTCCACCCTGTTGCGTGAGTTAGTTTTTTTAAACGCACTGTATAAATGTGTTTTTACAGTGTGGTCGCTAATGTTAAGTTTATCAGCGATTGTATTGTTACTCGCACCCTGTGTAATTAAATGAATAACAGACTTTTCTCGTTTTGTTAAATGATCGTAATCGTCCTGCTTCAATTCAACGTCGTCGTGTAAGCTATTAAACGACGATGTCACGGCTAAAATATCGTTAAAAGCTTTTGAAATCACTTTACGCGTAAACCAAAGCTCGCCAGTATTAACACGAAGTAACCCTTTAAAAATATCTTCTGGTGGATCAGATTTATAAAAAACACCATTAAAATGGTTAAGCAATAAGTTTTGCTCGCACACATCTTCTTTATCAACATTAAAGATAACAACGCTGTAGTGTTTAGCTAAAAAAATAAGGTCTGCAGGGATGAGATCTTGCCACTTACTTTTGGCACCATCTATTAAAAACAAATCATAATTTGCACGCTGCTCAACTTTAGGAATAACATCGTCCATTTTAATATTACCAAACAAGGCCTGTAGTGTTCTTAAAATAGCAGTGTAGTTGTGTGAATGAAAAGATGATTAAAACGTTGTTTTTACAAATACTGAATTTTTATGGGGCATAAATTTCGTCCTTGAAACATTTACACTACATTACCTAAATCAAATACAACTTACAATGAGATTTTGGTATTAAAATAAAGTTATCGTTTCTCATCCTAAAAAATAAAAACCTATTAAATCAATGCATAACATACATTGCCTTCGTCTTTACAATTACTTTTGTAAGATAAATAACAGATCGGATTAGTAGTTTAGTAATTTATAAAATCGAGCCGTTACACCATTAGTCCAACCAAAGCCCTGTTGTACTTGATATTCACCACCACTGGCTAAAACCGCTGGTGTACACACATTGTATTTTTCGAGTAAACACTTATTTACTGCAAAGTTTTGCTCAACCATATTTACCCAATTTTGCATTATATGTGTACTCAATTGTGTAATACCGTAGTTATTAAGCCCCTTTACCGCAAACCATTGTAGTGGAGCCCAACCATTTGGACTATCCCACTGCTGAGGCGTTTGAGTAATAGTTGTAACAATGCCACCCTCTTTTAAAAATTCATTGGCTAATATTGTAGCTACCTTGATTGCTTGATCATTACTCGCTAAATTAACAAATAAAGCAGTAGTTGCCGCTGCACTAAGTATTGGAGATTGAGTCGTTGTACGGCAGTTATAATCAACAAAAAAGCCGGTTGGTTCATTCCAAAGGTAAGCATTAATAAGCGCCTTGCGATTGCTGGCAAGTAATTGGTAATGCTCAGCTTGTTCACTATTGCCTAGCAATTGAAAAAATTTGCTTAGCTGATTCTCTAAGTTATACATAAGGCAGTTTAAATCTATAGGAACAATATCAGTTGTTTGAATAGAGCTTAGTAAATTAGACTCACCAAGCCAACGAGAGCTAAAGTCCCAACCCGACTCACATGCAGCGCGAATATTGCGATAAAAATCAGACTTTTGCTCCTTCGCTAACCCTTGCGCTAGCGCTAAGTCTTCACGCAATGACTCTGCTCTTGGCTCACTTACATCGTCCCAATAACGATTTAAAACACCACCACAAGGCATTCTTACTACCCGCTTTGAGCCCAATAAATCACTCGAAAGCAACTGCGCGTCTTGCATCCAAAATATATATTCTTTTTCAAGTGCTGCAACGCACATAGCAAGCCATTGCGTATTAAGTGATTTGCTATGCGTATGTTCCCATAATAATTCGACCATGAGAGCTAAAACCGGTGGCTGCGAGCGTGATAAATAATAGCGACGGTTACCATTTGGAATACAACCATAATCGTTAATTAAATCGACAAAGTTAAGTAGCATATCTTCAACTACATCACCTTTATCTGCATCGATTAAGCCCAATGCTGTAAAATAACTATCCCAATAGTAAATCTCTTGAAAGCGCCCGCCAGGCACAATATAGCTGTGCTTTAGTGCTAGTAATGAATCTTGCTTCGGGGTATCCGCCTCTCTTCTAAGGCCACTCCATAACGAGTCTATATAATGTTTAACCGATGACGTATCAACCTCAGTGCCCATTGCTAGCACTGGGGAAGTAATAAAGTGTGCGTTTACAAACTCACTAAGCTGCGTATTAGTTAAAGGCGCTAATTGTTCATAGCTTTTACATGCACTTTGCCAATTAACACGCGCAATTGCATCTGCGAATGTTTTACAGTCGCTAAATACATGCTGCATTTGAACATCTTTAAATAATTGGCTGTCAAAAAAACTCATAACTTTCCTTACTGTTAAGCTGTCGTTGCGTGTTGTGAGATAGCGTCGGTTCGTTTTTTGAAAAAAATCACGCTAATAAAAATCAAACTAATGGGAACTAAAGAAAGGTAAAACGCATGCTGGCCACTAAAGTGCTCAAATACATAACCAGTTATTATTGAGCCTGTTGTGCCACCAAGTGCTGAAAAAACTACAATTAAGCCAGTCATAGCGGCATGACGATGTTTTTCAAGAGCGCTGAGCATAACTGAGTTAAGTACCGGATAGATAGGCGCCATGAAAAAGCCAATTAACGGTAAAATAAATGCAGCAAGTGGTGCATCAAATAAGCTAATTACTGTATTTTCAGTAACATTCTCAGTAAGCGGTAGGGTAATAAGTATGAGGCCGGCCATCGCAACTAAACAACTGCTCAATACAACAAACCAGTGAATGTGTTTAAGTACTTGCCCTGCTACTAAGCGCCCAAATGCAAGTGCCGCAGCAAAAATACTGGCCAGCTGAATACTAATAGCTATAGGAAGTTTTAAAACTTCATTATTGAATGTGGGTAGCCAAGTACCTACGCCCTGCTCAATTAATACGTATAAAAAAGCACTAATTATAAATATGAGTACCAACGGTTGATATGTTAGCTTAAGCATGGCGATAAAATCGAACCAACAGGAGCGTTTAGTTTTACTTATAATGGCGGGCTTTATAGGCGCAGCAATTACGCTCGCTATAACAATTAGGGCCAGAGCTGCTAGTAAGTAATAAACGTTGAGCCACGCGGTTGAATCGTTTGGATCTATAAAAGCAGTAAAAATCCAATAGCCACTTAACACACCAACCATAAAAATGCCCTCAATGGTGTTTAACAATGAAGAGTGGCTATTTGCATCATCTGTCACTTGGCCAATAATAGAGTAAACCGACACTTTAACCACAGCAAAGCCACAACCAATGGCGGCAAATAAAATTTTAAACGCATAAAAGTCACTAATTAAAGCGGTACTTACACAAGCAAGCGCAACAACAGTAAGTGCCCCTAGCATGGCCAGTTTATAGCCTAGGCGAGGAATAAACGAAGCCACTACAAATGACATTATCGCAATGGATAAATCTTTAAACCCCTCAAGCACTGAAGCTTCTGTTTTACTTACCCCAAGGGTATTTATTGCCTGCAAAATAACGGTGCCCACGCTATTTAACAAAATAGCGAAAATAAAGTAACTTGCTGCAATTGCCAGTGTGACTTTTGTTTTACTCATAATTGCCCTCGTTTTACAGCGTTATTTAAACGCTATAACGACCTTTATTGTATGCCCATAACGAGTGCATACACAGTGTGTGTTTATATCAGTGAGGTTTGAGTTTAGTTTAGAACAGCTCTCAATGCAATCGTTTGCATTTCAAATTTAACATTAACTCAACATGATTTATAAACTATCGTTTACTTGATTGGCGGGTAATCAGTTCAATATCAATTACTTGTGACACTACTTTTTCACCAGATAGTTGCTGCATCAACTTTTGAACTAATAGCGTGGCTGCGTACTGTGTGTTTTGTCGGATAGTTGATAATGAAGGGTGGCTAATGTCGGCCATAGCAATATCATCAAAACCTACTAGAGCGACATCATTAGGAATGCTTACATAACGCTCTTTTAAGGCTTTCATGGCACCTAAGGCAACCATATCACTACATGCAACTATAGCATCAAAATAAAGGCCTTTTTCACGCAGTAATTGGTTAATTGATCGATACGCTGAGCTACTTGTAATATCAATAGATACAACATGTTGCTCTAATTTATGGGATGCTAATGCGGCAGAGTACCCTCTATGACGCTCACTAATTTCACCATGTTCTGGATCGCCTAAAAATACAATGTTTTTAGCTCCGTGCTCTATTAAATGCGTTGTTGCTTGCAAGCCTCCCAGGTAATTGTCACTTCCTACAATGGGGTAGTTGCTAGGTGTTTTAGGGTCTCCCCATACCACCAGCGGAATACCTGCGTTAGCTGCATTTTCTATATTGGTTTGGTTTTTACCTTGACCTACAACAATAATACCGTCTGCACGGCGGCTATTAATAAAATAATTAGCCCAATCGTCTTGCGCCATGATTGAATTAGATAGTAAAAGCTCTAACCCTTGCTGATTAAGTGCAAGATTAATTTCGCTCACTACTTTAAGTAAAAACGGATCGCTAATCGACTGCTCTGTTTGTTCGTCAAGGTTAATTATAACCGCAACTACATTGGTTTTTTGTGTCCGCAACCGACTTGCAGCCGTATTAAGACTAAAATTATGCTCTTTAGCTAAGCGCTGAAGTTTATCGCGGGTTTCTTGCTTAATTAGCGGATTATCATTAAGCGCACGCGAAACTGTAGAGGTAGACACGCCTGCTAGTTTCGCTAAATCAGTTAATTTAATTTTTTTGTTATTCATGATCTTCCTAAATAGTCGCTTACCACTGATCAATACAATTATCTAACTCGCTGACAATATAGCATTATTATTTTTTGCTGGCGCGAACAACGACCTAAAAAGTGTTTAACATATAAATAAGCTCAATAAATAAACTATATAAATTCATAAATAATTTACAAATAAATATTGCAAACGTTTGCATTTATCTCTAAGGTTTCAATATACACAGCCTATTTACAATGATTTTTAGTAAAAAGGCTGCAGAAATACACTGTTTAATACACTAAAAACGGGATCACACACATGAAAATCAATAAAGCAAAAAGTACATTAGCGTGTGCAATTACTTTAGCGCTTAGCACTCAATGCGCATTTGCAGCAGAGCAAACACAAGAAAAACAGAAAGTTGAGCGCATTGTGGTATCGGGAACACCTACAGGTGTTGGAGTTAGAAAAATTGATGCCAGCTATGCGGTAACTAATATCGATAGTGAACAAATTATTAAACTGTCTCCAAAAAGCACCGCTGATTTGTTTAAAGCAATACCTGGTGTTTGGGTAGAAAGCTCAGGTGGTGAATCGGGCGCTAATGTATTTGTTCGTGGTTTTCCTGGTGGTGGTGATGCCCCATTTTTAACACTCAGTATTGAAGGCTCACCTATTTATCCTGCTTCAACATTGTCATTTTTAGAAAACTCATCAATGTTTCGTGTTGATGAAACCATTGAGACAGTAGAAGCCCTGCGTGGTGGACCTAATCCTGTTTTATCTAACGGACAACCAGGATTAACAACCAATTTTAGATTAAAACGTGGTGGCGAAGAAACAGAAGGCTTATTTAAATACACAACTTCTGATTACGACTTACAGCGAGTTGACGCTGTGATGAGTGGTGAAATTACTGACGATTTATACTTTATGGTTGGCGGTTACGTAAAAAGCTCACCGGGTATTCGTGATGCGGGCTTTACTTCTGAAAAAGGTAGCCAATTTACAATCAACATTACTAAAGATTTAGACAACGGCGAGCTTAATTTTTATACCCGCCAAACAGACGATCACGGTGCATGGTACTTACCAACACCCCTTAATGTTGATGGTATTGACGCAGAATATACGCAACTTGGTACGCTAAATCGTCAAGCAACAATATTTACAGGCCCCGATGCGCAAGCACTTGATATTGACCTAGGTGATGGCCGAGGGTGGGACGGCCATGTTTCGGGCGGTAGTATTAAGCTAGAGCTAAAAGGTGGTTGGCATTTTTCAGATCGCTTTAACATTACTAAAGGCGATGCAAATACCTACGGTTTAGTACCTAGTGGCTCAGCAACAACGGTTGGAGCAGTTGCTGATAACGGCCAAACTGCATTTGGAGCAGTTACAAACACTGAATACGCAAGCGATACCCCAGTCCAACAACTTGGTCGATGGGTAGTACTTAAAGAAATCAGCTCATTTACTAATGATTTAGCTTTTTCGAAGAAATTTGGCGACCTATCAACAACCTTTGGATATTACACTGCAAGTACTTCAGCAAAAGATTGGTGGAGCTTAGGTAACACTGCATACCATGTACTTGAATCAGGTGGCGAAGCATTAACCGGTATTGAATGTAATCAAAACACCGATGGTTGTGATTTTAACTACGACATAAGCTCAACAGGTGATGCGCGCACTAACGCGTTTTATGTCACCGGTGAATACAAATTTGCTGATGCATTTACACTTGATGTTGGCGTACGTCAAGAAAACCACGAAGTAGAATACAGTGTAGATGAGGGCCTTGACGGTATTATTACTAAAACCGTTAGCTATGATGAAAGTAAAACATCGTGGACTACAGGGTTAAACTATTCAATTAATGATGATATGGGTGTGTTTGCCCGTGTTAACCGTGGTTATAAAATGCCTTACTTTGATGACTTTAGAGATAACTTTGATGCTTACGAAGGCGGCGAAAAGCTTATTAAAGAAATTACTCAAGGTGAACTAGGTTATAAATTAATTACTGAATCAACCGACTTTTATGCAACCGTATTTGTAAATGAAGTTAAAGGCGACACATTTGTAAGACGACCTGGCGTACCAGCAGAAATTTTAACAAACGAAGCATACGGTATAGAGCTTGATTACAACTTTAATCATGATTCTGGTTTTTCTGTTAATTTAAATACGACATTACAAGATGCTGAAATTACAGAGAGCCCAACAAACGATGGTAACCAGTCGCAGCGCCAACCAAAATGGCAAGTACGTATAACGCCAAGTTACGATTTTGAGCTACAAGGTATGTATGCAACTTTATACGGTACGCTTTCAGCGGTTGATGATCGCTTTGGCAATAACGAAAACACTGTAACACTCGATGGCTACGAAAAAGTTGATTTAGGTTTAATATTAGAACCAATGGAAGGCATCAAGCTTCAAGTAGCAATAGATAACTTAACGGATGAGCAAGGCATTACAGAAGGTGATCCACGTAATGCTGATGCACCAAATGGTCGTTACATTATGCCTCGTACAACGCGCTTTAGTGTAAGTTACGCGTTTTAAATAAAATACAATATAAAGGGAGCATTCGCTCCCTTTCACTTTAATTAACCTAAACAAATGAATTTAAAGGCTAAAGTGAATTACTCAATACTCGCTTTTAATTTATTTAACGCATCAACCGAAAAACCTCGGTCATAAAAATATAAAATTTCGCCGCTGCTATTTATAAGTACCACACGTGAGTTATTTGGGCTTTGATTACCTGTAAACTTTTGAACTCTCTCGCCATCTTTATAAATAGTGATTACTCCACCCCATAATTCTTTAGGGATGCCTTTGCGCATACCGCTGTCTATAAATGTGCTAAACATACGTGGTGCCATGCCGGCAATGGTTGGTAGTTCGTATGTAGGGAGCGTTACGCCCGCCATATCTAAACCAATTAACCAACGGTCTATATCAAACTGGCTGTCTTGCTTGTACCCGATGAGCAGTAGTGTTTTATCTGCTTTAAAATCACTAGGTATAGTCACCATGCTTTGCTCTAAGCTTTCGCCGCTAATGCTTGGAAACTGCTTACCTGTTAATTGCTGGTTTGGGTACTGTGTTGTACATGCGCTAAGTAGTAAAAATGCAAAAGCACTTAATATTAATTTGATCATAATAAACCTAATATTTTTTAAATTTCATAACGATACGCTTAGTATGGCAGCTGAGATCTAAAAATGCTGACTAGTTATATAATTTTTAAATTTAGACGCAGTCATGGGTTTACCATACTTCCAGCCTTGTCCGTAATGCACACCCGCTGTTTTTAAAATTGCTTCTTGCTCAGTGGTTTCAATTCCTTCTGCTACACAGGTATAATTAAACTTATGCACAAGTTCCATAATATTTGGGATCATAGAGGCTTTTAAGCCCTCAGTTGCTATATCTTGAACAAACGTACGGTCAATTTTAAGTTGATGAAAGCTCAAGTTTTGTAAGTTTCTTAAATTCGAATAACCCGTGCCAAAGTCATCTAGTGATAAGTTAAATCCCGATTCAACCAAGGTTCTAAAATGAGCATGCGCGATGCTTGTATCAAGGTATTCGTCTTCAGTTATCTCTAAACAAATAATAAAGCGCGAATTGGTAAGCTCTGTAATTTGCGGCAACAACGATACATTACCCAGCTCTACATCACACGGAAATATATTAAGCGACACCTTAAAGCCTTCAGGCAATTCCTCTAGAGAGGTTAACTCTTTTATTGTGTTAGCAATCATGGCCTCAGTAAAACTCCAGGTTAAATTATTTTTTCTGATAACCGGAATAAACTCATCTGGAAATAAAGCACCGTACTTATCTTCAAAACGTGCAAGTACCTCGCAACCAATCAGCTTGCCACTTTGCAAACAAATAATAGGCTGGTAAGTCCAATAAAATGATCCCTTTTTAAGTCCTTTACGGATACGCTGATTAATAGAGCGACGTGCAGCAATTCTAGCATCAACTATTAACGCACTCGATATTCCCGCTAAACAGGTTAAAATTAACGAAATTATTAATAACAAGTGATTATTAGAAAAGAACTGACTCCAAGGTAAGTGCACTACAACACAGTATTGACTACTTGTAGAACTACAAACTGAATTAGTTTCGTAAGGAAAGAAAACATTGTTTTTTACTTGAAGATAGAGACCTTCTTTACCCGCTAAATGATGCAAAGTATTTGGTGTTTTATAAACAACTTCCCAATCAGGCGCAGTAACTCCAATATTAGTAAAGGGAGTACTCTGCATAATTAAATTATAGTCCCCTTGCCTGACTATAATTACCTCCATAGGGCGCTCACTAAATAATAATAAATAAAGCTTTGGCTCAAAACGAACCCTCACCTGTTCATCATCGCGAATAAAGTCAGGCTGTTTATCGTTAATTGGTTTACTTAATAAGCCTGCCCCCGTTGTACAAACTAACTGGTTACCTTTAAAAAAACCTATATCAATTACATATTTTGCGTCAAATAAAGCGCGGCGCATCTCAAGAAGAGTCGTATTGTCACACTGTTTAAACGCAAGCTTATTTAATGGGGTAAGTATTCGACGCCTCTCTGCAATTGCACCTTCTACATGAGTGAGAATATACTCAGCATCAGACTTTGTTTGTGCTGTTAATTGCTGCGCTGCAAAATTGAGTAAAATAATACAGCCAGTTATGAAAACTAACACTCCGGTTAAAACGGCTATAATAGATTTTTGTTGGTACTTTTTCATAGCATCCCGAAGTTGTTAATTTATATCACTACTTTATTAGATGATTGCATAAGTCGCATTAAATTCAAACAGATCGATTCAAGAATTATTGAACGAATTTTGAATAAACTGAGTGATTTTAGCGCTTACCGTTAAATGCTGATTACTTTCAAAGTGAATCCCATCACCGGCTGTTACATTAATAAATGTATTAAAATCAATAAAAGTACATTTATGAGTAGCCCCAACGCTTTTGAATGCACTAGAGAGCTCTGTTGCTTTTATATCTGCACCTTCGTAAACACGCGAATACTGCTCGGTGATTCTTATTTTAGGTGGGCTAGCAATAATAATTTTAGGAGATTTTAAAGTACTACCTTGCTGATAATAAATATGTATTGAGTTAATTAAATCATTTAAGCCACCTGCTATTAAACTAGGTGTTAAATTAAAACGTTTTTTAAGATCGTTTGTACCAAGGGCAATAATAATAAAGGCGAGCTCATGCTTATCCAAATAAGGCTTTAGATAACTAACACCATTAAGCACGCCATCAAACGGTGGATTATGCACTAACGTGCGGTTAGGCTGCCCTGCCTCTATTACGTTAAAGCCACACCCTAAGTTTTTATTTAATAACGATGTCCAACGGGTATTTTCATCAAAGCGTTTTCCCGTTACAGGGTTTAAACCCCACGTATTAGAATCACCAAAGCAGAGAATATTTTTTGTCATGTTAATTATTAAAATGGATTGAGTGTATAACCCTGCTGTTGCAGCTGGGCATGTGCTGTCATCGCCGAAAGTGACATTTGCACACCTTCAATTAGTTGTTCTGGTGCTACTTTATAATGCGTAGCCGATTGCCCACATACATAAACCACGGTGTTATTGGCCAACAATTGCTTTATTAAACTTTGATTTTTGTTATCTGCTTTAAAACGTTCTTTATATTCACTATTAGCCAATACATCAACGCTAGCACTACCATGTACCACTAACGCTAATTGAATGTTATCTGGCTTTACACCGTGTGCTACATGCATATTAATAAAACGTGCAAGTGAGTTTATTGAATTGTTCTGCTCACCTTTTTTAGCGCCATCACCAACATCAAAGGTTATTTTGAATACCGTAGAGTCATTTATCTGAACATGCTCCGGGACACTATAAAAGTAACCAAAGTCTTTAATAAGGTTTTCATCCGCTTGCGAAAATGGGCTTATAAGTAAAAGCAATAATAGGTATTTCATAAACAATCCTGTGTTTTAAATAAGTTAACCTATTTATAAAACTAACAGAAGCAAAGAAAAAAGGGCAGCTTATCATGCTGCCGATTGAGTGTTTTTATGATGGTGGTTAATAAACTGCATACCTAAATAGCTAAATGTTCGTTTAAACATTTCTACAAAAATATCAGGCGCTTCAAGCGATGATGCGTTTGATAACAACGAAAAATCTTTATTACGTAAAGCCCGTAACTTCGGCTTCAAGGTTTCGTCATCCATGTAATCTGTGATCCTATCTATAAAAGACTTCATTTGTACCGTAGTGTTATACCAATAAACAGGAGACGCGAACACCCAATGGTCGTACTTTAAAACTGCTTCAAATAGCGCGTAAAAGTCATCATTTTTATAGTTTTTGTCATAACAATACGGCGCAATTTTATAATCATCCAGACAAATTACGCGCACATCATTTTGCTCGGCAAAGCTATTAACATGGGCTGTGGTATTGCCGTTTTTTCGTGCGCTTGAATAAATAATAACAGTATTACGCTCAAGTTTTTGTTGCATTTAGTTAGCTCCTTTTTTAATGTGGTAGAAGCTTAAAACCTCAAGTTATATTGAGGTCAACTGAAGGATTAAAATAATGCCAGCAGGACAAAAAAAATTAACCGAAGCTAACCTAACCGTTGGCTATGTAGCAAAAAGAAGTGGTGTAAAAGTATCTACTCTTCACTTTTACGAAACTAAGTTTTTAATTAAGAGCTGGCGAAATAATGGTAATCAGCGACGTTATAAACCTGATGTATTACGCCGTGTAGCTGTAATAAAAGCAGCTCAAGCGATGGGAATTACGCTCGATGAGATTAAAAACACCTTAGCTACCCTACCCGACAACCGCACACCAACAAAACAAGACTGGTCAGCACTTTCAAAACATTGGCAAGCGCAACTTGATGAGCGAATTGCGCATATGCAACGCCTGCGCGACAAAGTAGACGGTTGTATAGGATGTGGTTGCTTATCACTTAAAAGTTGCCCAATTTACAATGAAGATGATCATTTAGGCGAAAATAAAAGCGGCGCTGTGCTTTTAAATACATAGTCTTTGCCTGTATAAAAAGTTCTCCACTTTTGTATAACAAAAATAAATACCCCTCTTAGGCGTTGGGCCAACAATGCCTTAAATATAAAGGCTAACTACGCCTTATTATTGAGTTATTAAAGAAGGTTTTTTAGTCCGTTTATTGGTAATACGTTACTTTGCTAACAAAATAGCCTCAGGCACTACAAAAACTCTCTATTCATTAATATAGAGCTATGAAGTTTTTTGTTTAGTTGGATCGCTAGATGATTTAAAAAACAATTTAAAATTTAAGGGAAAGGCTATACTCGAATTGTTTCTTTAATATAGGTATATATGTAAAAAGTATATTCAATGTGGGTAGGAGCATTGCTAACTGGTTAATTTTTAAGTATTCTTGCGTGCCTAAAAAGGAAGCAAAAATTTAAGGAATAAGCTATTGGAACCAACTAATCACACCCCAGAAAACAATACAAAACCACCTATAGTTACTCAAAAATTCACTCAAGCCCTTAAAACGGTCGATCATAAAGAACTAAAAAGCACTGGTTTTTGGTTAAATCAATTTTTTATGGTTATTTCTACTGTATTTGGTGTTTTTCTGGCGGCTCAAAGCGGTTTAGAACAAGCGCTTAAGTTTGATTCATTTAGTAAAATGGAAGATAACTACTATTTACGTACATCACTTTATGACGAAGTTAATGATAATGCAAACACGGTAGCTGAGTATGCAGAACGCTTAGCGAAGAGCCCTCCAACATCAGAGATGGAGTTTTTTAAACCAACACTTGAGCAGTACATATGGAAAACCATGCAATTTTCTCCTACTACGCTTGAAACACCGAGTGAGTTTTTAACTAGAATACGTCGGTTTTATTCTCGAGCCGACTTTATCATTAATGCCGCAATAAATCGCAAAATGTCTGCTAAGCAAGCCTCTATCGAATTAACAAAAATAACAGACTTAATTAAAACTCAAACACTACCAGCATTAAAAAATAGCGCTAAACAATTAAAAATGGAATTACAGCAGAATGACATTTCTGTTGGTTCGTTAAAGGAACTTGAAAATGCCAACTAAGAACTGCCCTCATTGTAAAAACCATCCATTAGAAGCAACCAATTATCAAGGTGAAGAAATAGATATTTGCCGTGAGTGTGGCGGTTTATGGTTCGAAAAAAATGAAGTAAACAGAATGATTTCAGAGATAAATGACGGTCCTGAAGGAGATAAATTTGAAACTCACTTTGGTGAACCATTAGGAATTTCTGAGCTTGACTGTCCTGATTGTAAAAAAAGTTTAGAACGTTTTCATTTACTTGAAGCTTTTCATACCGAAATTGATGTTTGTAGACACTGCGATGGCACATGGATTGATAAAGATGAGCTTGAAAGTGTAGAAAAAAGCCCTGAAATAAAAGCGAGTTTAGGCGAGCTAAATCAAAAAGTAAGCTGGAAAACCTACCTGTTCCAATTTTTAACGCAAATGCCTGTTGAATATAATATTAAACCACAAAAAACCCCTTGGGTTACTCGCGGCCTTATTGTTTTAAATACATTGATTTTTGCACTTTATTTTTTAAATCCAAGCTCATTTAGCTATGTTATTGATAACTTTGCTATGACACCTGCAGATTTAAGCAAAGGTAATGAGCTATGGACTGTATTAACTTGCGTATTTTTACATGGCTCTATAATGCATTTAGTCGGCAATATGTACTTTTTATATATAGTTGGTGATAACCTAGAAGATGTTTTAGGCCATAAACGCTTTTTGTTATGGTATTTAGCCTGTGGACTACTCGCTTCGTTTGCTAGCTACATTGTAAGTCCAATGTCGAATATACCTGGCGTGGGTGCAAGTGGCGCTATAGCCGGTTTATTTGGCATGTACTTAATGTGGTTTAGACACGCAAGCCTTACTTTTATGTTTGTAATTTATCAGAAGAAACTTTCTGCGGTATGGTTTTTTGCTATTTGGTTAGGATTTAACATTTTTGGTGCAGTAACAGGCCCTGATGGCATTGATTATGGTGCGCATATTGGGGGCTTTATAGCTGGACTAATTATTGGTTATATTTTGAAAAGTAAAATATTAGAGCAAAACCCTATAATTCGTTTACTAAACCAAAAAGAAGCACAGTTAAAACGTTAATCGTCATATTAAAGCCACTAATAGATGAACATTAGTGGCTTTATCAAACTTCTCACTAATTTCTATAACTTATACCAATCCGCAATAATACTTAATCATTTTGCGGGGTTAAACGTGTCGCTATCTGCGTTAAAAAATTCTCATTTAGAACAACTAAATAGCGAATTTCTTGCCTAGCTATCAACACGTTTTTCCGCCCTCAAAATAGACCACTTAATTAAGCGAATTGGTATTACAACGCGTATAAACTGTATAAAATTGACCCGTATTTTTTATCGGTATATCGTACGTTCTAGCCTCTTCACTAAGTTCGCATTCAAAGTTATTTAATATATCAGACAGCAGTGCTTGCTCTTCGGTGAACTGTATTGTGGTATACCACAAGATTGAATCTTCATCTTTTTTGTTTTCAATATAAATACTCTGTAGCAAAGAGCTATTAAAAAACATGCTTGAAGGTTTTGAACTGCGTATTGTTTTATTACCGAAATAAAAGTAACCATTGTTATCACTTATGGCTTCATCAATATAAGTATCACCGTAAATCAGCTCTCTTGTTACTTTAACGCCCTGTTGGGGTTCACCATTATTTAATAGTCTGCCTTTTACTGGCAACGACAACGTAACGTCTTGTTTATTAAAGAACCCAAACATGTCTGCACATCCTTGCATTGGTATTAATAAAAATAAAATAAGCGTTAAAGTCACGCCAGCCGATCTTGTATTGGTCATAAAAAGTCCTTTTCCTATTTATACTTTAACCTAACAATAAATCCGGAAAATAAATAGCGATAATACTGCATCCTACATTAATTAAAATACATAACCACAACACAATAATAAAACGTCGCTTTTGCGATTTATGACGAAGTAATTGTTGAGCAAGTAATGCCCCCGGCCATCCTCCAAATAATGCAAGTAGTTGCAGTGTGCGCTCTGGCGTGCGGTTTACTTTTTTATGTGAAGAACGCTTAGCTTGTCGCTTATCCCACGCGTACATTAAAAAAGTTATAGCACTTAATACACTTATATAACCAGGTACATATATTGGTATATAAACAGGTAAGTATTGCAGCGGGTGAGCTAACCAAATGGCAGCTAAATAAAGCAATGAGAACGTGATTAATATTTTCTTTATCAATTAATTATCACCTATACTGGGCTTATAAGAGCCTAACAACGAGAGCCAAATTATGACATATTTTAAATCGCTATTCTTAGCATTATGTTTATGCACATTTAGTAGCTTTGCTAATGAAACTGCCAGTAACCTTGATAAAGAGCTAGAAGTGTTTAAACCTTACTTAGGAACGTGGCAAGCAGACTTTAAAGTACCAGAAGGCGCTAAAAAAATACAAGATGTTGGCCGTTGGGAGCGTGCTTTAAACGGTAAAGCGATACATACCAAGCACTCTATTAATGAAGGTGAGTATGGGGGCGAGTCGATGATTTTTTACGACAGTAAAAAAGAGTCTTTGGTATTTTACTATTTCACTACCGCTGGATTTTACACAAAAGGCACTATGAAAGTACTCAGCCCTACTCAATTTGTAGCCTATGAAGATGTAACTGGTAGCCAAGATGGTATTACAAAGGTTAAATCGATGAGTGAACTAAAAGACGATAAGTTTCTAGTATCGACCTCTTATTTAAAAAAGGGTGAGTGGACAAAGCCCGAACAACGTATTTATACACGCAGTACAAAAACGGTTAAATTTAAATAGCCGCGATTTATAAACACAAAAAAGGCAGCCTAGGCTGCCTTTTGTCATTTATAAAATCGTATTTATTTTACATATTTTTTAAATGCAGCGTCTACTGGTGTATCAGCAAGGTGATTAGTGTAGTTGCTCATTACTTTTTGAGACAAGCCTACAATAATTTCAAGTAGTTGTTGCTTACCGTAACCTGCTGCAAAGAATTTTTCGATTTGCTCATCGCTGATCACGCCACGTTCACGTGTCATTGCGAGTGTAGTTTCACGAAGAGTTTCTAGCTTAGGGTTTTCAAGTGGTGTTTTGTTTACAAGTGCATCAACAACACCTTGGTCAACTTTCATTGCCGCTGCAATACCACTGTGTGCAGGAACACAGTAATGACATGCGTGCTCAACGTTAATTGATTGCCATACTACTGTTAGTTCTTCTGCATTGAATGATGTTTTTTGAAAAAGCTCATGCAGTACTTGGTAACCTTTAAGTAATGTTGGTGCTTCAGCCATTACTGCATGTAAGTTAGGAAGCATACCAAATGCTGCTACTGAATCAGCTAGTAACGGTTTTGCTTCTTCTGGTGCGTTTTCTTGAGTGTATAAAGTAAATTCGGCCATGGTTAGCTCCTAATAATTAATAGTTTTAAGTAACTTCGAGACACATAGTATTTGATTTTGAGCGACTGTTCAAGTTAAAATTGAGCAAATGTTCAAATTGATTGAGAATGATATGGCTAATAAGGTTAAATTTGAACGCGATAATGTAGTTCGCGTTGCAAGCCAGCTATTTTGGCAAAAAGGTTTTCATGCAACCTCAACGCGTGACTTACAAGAAGCCGTTAATATGCGCCCCGGTAGTATTTACTCTGCGTTTGGCTCTAAAGAAGGGCTATACTGCGAATCGCTGAAAGATTACACAGTACAAATGAAAACCCAAATAGAGGGGTTTTTATCAAGTGCCGATACAGTACTTGGTGGATTACGTGCGTTTGTTGAAAACGTGGTAATTAAAACAAAAGATTGCAGCCCAAGCGCTATTTGTATGCTGGTTAAAGCAAACAGCGAGTTTGCAGAAAAAGACTCAAACCTATATGAGCTAAGCTTAGATTTAACCGCTCAATTTGAAGCTTATTTAACGCAGTTGTTTACACAAGCAATAAACAAAGGTGAGTTAAGTAATACGTTGACCGCTGTTGAATATGCGCGCTTTTTTCAGGTGCAATTTACAGGTTTACGCGGTTATTTTAATCGTCCTAATGTAGAGCAATTTGCTGAGCCAATGATCAACCAAATGTTTATGTTGATTAAAAAGTTATAAATAGCAGTTATCGCGCATTCTCAACAAGTTATACTTATTTTACTAAATAAAAATGGCCAGTATTAACTGGCCATTTTTTTGTGCTTAAAACTTAATTTATAAGTTACGTTTTAAGCTTATTTAGCTCATTATCTTGCTGGGCAACAAGTGCATTAAGCGCTTCGCTGCTATCTCCTGCTTGTGTAGATAAGTCAGCAAGTTGCGATGCGGCATCAGATATAAGCGTTAAATTACGGTTTATTTCTTCAGTCACTAAGCTTTGCTCTTCGGCAGCGGTGGCAATATGTGTAATTTGATTGGTTATTTCATCAACTTTAACAACAACACTGTGCAGAGCATCAAAAGCTACTGATGTTTCATCAACGGCATTTTGTGCACGTACTACGCCTTTTTCAATAACGGTAGATGCGTTACCTACTTCAGATAATAAACTATCAATTAACTGGCTTATGTCATCTGTTGATGAACGCGTTTTAGAAGCAAGTGCACGTACTTCATCAGCAACAACGGCAAAGCCTCGCCCATGCTCACCAGCGCGCGCAGCTTCAATGGCTGCGTTAAGTGCAAGTAAGTTTGTTTGTTCTGAAATAGTACGAATTACATCTAATATTTGCGTAATGTCTTTACTACGCGAAGCAACTTTTTCAACTGCTTGGTTAGCTTCTTTAATTTCTTCAGACATCGTTTTAACTTGTGTCATCGCTGACGATAAGCTCGACTCACTGCTTACTACCAAACTATTTATTTCATCGGCTTGCTGGGCTGATTGCTCTGATGCTCTTGCAACTTCGAGTGCTGTAGCGCTCATTTCGTTCATAGCCGTTACCACACTTTCAATTTCGTGAAATTGCGATTGCACATTATGCTTTGTATCAATAGCTATATGCTGCGCTATTTCACCTTGTTGCTTAGTTTGATCAGACACATCTTTAAGTTCTGTAATTAAAATACGTAACTTTGATAAAAAGGCATTAAAGCCTCCCGCTAAAGCAATGAGCTCTGCGTGGGTTTCAACATGGAGTGTATGCGTTAAATCGCCTTCTGAGCTTGCAAGGTTATCTACACGTTGTTGAATTTGCTGAAGCGGTGCAACCACGCTACCAATAACAATTTTCATAATGATAAACGCGATTACTGCAATTACAGCACCTGTAATTAAAATCATTGCGCCTAAGTCGTTTGCTGTGTCAGTCATATCTTGCGATAAAGCATTAGGGCCAGCTAAAGCTAAGTTACTTGGTACTTCAATAATTAAAGACCAGTCTGTGTTAGCTAGCTTTATATTTATAGGGTAATTAACTAAGTACTCAGACGATGTTTTAAATATGCCTTTTTGGCCCTTAAATTTTTCAAGCTCTTTAAACAAGTCAGAACTCACGGCTTCTTTAAATGGGCGTCCTAATTTAGATTTATAATGGCTGCTCCCTACAACTAACCCAATATCGCTAAGCACGGTTACTTTGGCTTGGCCATTATAAAGCTGCTTAGAAAGCTCCTCAGTCATTATTTGAAAAGTAGGTAGCGTTAAATCAACACCCGCTAAACCAATAAACTGACCCGATTTTAAAATAGGCACGGTTAACGAAGTTAGCATTACTGAATCGCCTGATGGAATTTCGTATAAGTACGGTTCCATAATACAAGGCTTAAGCGTGTCTTTTGCACATAAGTACCAATGCGCTTCGCGAATACCAAATTCGTTTAAAGAGGTTATATATTTATCGGCAGCATTAGCTACTTTTTGCTGCTCAATAGCCCCACTTGGATCACGTGTTATATAAACTTCTAAGGTACCATCACCATCAACAGAGTGTTTATAGCCCTTGTTAAAGCTCGAATCTTGCCCGTCAAACGCGTTTGGTTCAAACTGAGAGTAGATAGATGAGAGTAATGTGTTTTGTTCTAAAATAGAGCGATTTATACTTACTACCGTATCGCGGCTAAGGGTTTCGCTTTTTGCGGTATCACCTAATAAAGCGGCTAAAGAGTATGGTACTCGATAAGCTTCGTTAATAAAGCCCGCTATTTTTTCACCATATATTGCGGCATTCGCATTTAACTTCTCTTCTACTTCAGCAACAATATAATTTTCTGACTTGCTTGCAAGCTCTTCATTACTTGCAGATAACTGCCACCATAAAATGCCCGAAAGCACCAATACGGTAATAAATATACTTCCGACAGTAAGCCACAGTAATTTTTTTGCTAGCGATATTTCTCGCATTTATCACACCCTTTAAATTAAAATTACTGATACAGTTTAGTAGATCTAATCAATGAAGCTATGAATATCGTTAAACAAATTGAATTTAATACAATACGTTGAGTTTTTTTAAAGTTTAGCCAAACGTGCCGTTGTAATTGAGGCTGCAATTAATAAACATACACTTACCCATAAACATGCACTAAGCCCATATACTTGAAAAACCCAGCCAGAAAGCACCGTTCCAAGCAAACGCCCTATCGCATTGGCCATATAATAAAAACCAACGTCGAGCGACACCCCATTATTTTTAGCAAAACTCACTATTAAGTAACTGTGCAGCGATGAATTAACAGCAAACACACCGCCAAAAACAAGTAAGCCGATTACAAGCGTATAATGTACCGCTACATCAAATTGCATCAACAACGCTAAAATGCCAGTTACGCCACTTAATAGAGCAACCCACCAATACGCTTTTTTAACTGAATGTGAGTTTGAATCACTTTGCCCTGTTATACGCGGTGCTTGCGATTGCACCAATCCATAAGCAATTACCCACAAAGCCATAAAGCCGCTTACCCACCAGTGATCCCAGTTAAACTGAGCGGCTAAGTAAACCGGCAATGCAACCACAAACCATACATCGCGTGCCGCAAATAAGCATAAACGCGCTGCACTAAGTAAGTTGATTGCCCGCGATTTAGAAAATAATTCTTTAAACTTAGGTTTGTTTTTAGCTTTACCAATATCGCCTTTTAAAAAAATTAAACTAATAACCCACGCAACACTAAGTAAAGCAATTAGGCTTATTAATGCCCCCACAAAACCAAATACGGTAAGTAGCAAGCCACCTAAAAAAAAGCCCACTCCTTTTAACGCATTTTTAGAGCCTGTAAGTATGGCAATCCATTTATATAATTGGCTTTTCCCTGCATCGTCTTGTGGTACTAAATACTTAATGGCGCTCTTTGCGCTCATTTTATTTAAGTCTTTAGCTATGCCACTCAGTGCTTGCGCTGCCATAACATAGGCAACGGTTAGCGAATCCCCAGGCACGCAAAGCATAGCTAAAGCTACAAGCTGCAGCCCAAGCCCTACATTCATGGTTTTGTTTAACCCTAAATATGCCCCAAGCCATCCACCTACTAAATTGGTGATTACGCCAAAAATTTCATAAAACAAAAACAACATGGCTATCGCAAATGCGCCATATCCCAACTGATGAAAGTACAGCACCACCAGCATGCGCAGTGCACCATCAGTTAAAGTAAATGCCCAGTAATTACCGGTAATTATTAAATATTGTTTTATAGAACTTGGTAAATTAGCTAACTGCGCAAGCATGAATTTAAACCTTTTTAAACGAGATTAAACCACATCACTTTGTGCAACTTTAAGCATTAGCTCAGCCGTACGATTTGCATAACCCCACTCGTTATCATACCAAGCGTATAATTTAAGCTGAGTATTGTTAATTACCATAGTTGAAAGCGCGTCTATGGTGCAGCTACGTGGATCTGTTTTATAATCTATAGATACAAGCGGTCTTTCTTCGTAGCCTAAAATGTCTTTTAGCTCATTATTTGCAGCATTTTTAAACCAAGTGTTTACTTCATCTTGTGTAACACCGCGCTCAAGCTCAAAAACACAATCGGTAATTGATGCGTTAGTAAGTGGTACGCGCACGGCATGGCCGTTTAATTTACCTTTTAGCTCAGGAAAAATATGCGTAATGGCTGTTGCACTGCCTGTTGTTGTTGGTATTAAACTAGTACCGCATGAACGCGCTCTGCGTAGATCTTTGTGGGGTGCATCTATAATAGTTTGGGTATTAGTAATGTCGTGAATAGTAGTCATTGAGCCGTGCTTAATGCCCACTTTTTCTTGGAGTACTTTTACTATTGGCGCTAAACAGTTAGTTGTGCAAGAAGCCGCAGTAACAATTTTATGCTCACTTGGGTTATATAGGTCATCGTTTACACCCATTACTATATTTAAAATACCGTCTTCTTTCACAGGAGCCGTTACTACAACGCGCTTAACACCTTGCGCTAAATATTGATTTAACAGCTCAGTGGTTTTCATTTTACCGCTGGCCTCTATTACTACATCGCAATCTGACCAATCAGTTTCATTTATGGTTTTGTTATTGGTAACTGCAATCGTGTGTTTACCCACACTAAAGCTATTATCATCACTAGTAACCTGCTGCGCTAAGCGTCCGTGTACTGAGTCAAACTCAATTAAATGTGCGTGTGTTTTAGCATCGCCCGCTACATCATTTACTTTAATAAACTCTATTTCTGGCCAATCAACTGCTGCACGCAGTGTTAAACGTCCCATACGGCCAAAACCGTTAATACCTACTTTAATAGTCATAATTAAATACCTTTAATAAGTTAATTTATTAGTTAGTTACAACAGCTAGCTGCACGTTCAGGGCGATTACCCATAGCGTTTAAGCGCGTTAAATCGTTTTGATAAAATGAAGAGTTAGCAGTAAGCGTTTGCGTTAATACATTTTTAGCCCACTCTGGCAGTGCTTTATTAATACTGTAGTACACCCATTGATTTTGTTTACGGTCGCTTAATAATCCGCATTGTCTTAACTGCGCTAAATGGCGAGATACCTTAGGTTGGCTTAATTTAAGTGCAGCAACAAGCTCGCATACACACAGCTCTTCTTCGTGGCTAATTAGCAGCATTGCTTTTAAACGTGTATCGTCCGCTAGGCATTTATAAAATTGAAGTGGGTTGAATTGTTCCATACTGTCCTCACTGTGCTTATGCATACACAATAAAACAAAATAACAACATATGGAATAGTGAATATACGTTTTATCGTATATTTATGCCTTAAACGCAAAAAAGCACACAACGACTAATTGTCGTTGTGTGCTTTTATAACTTTTCTTTATTTAGTTATTAAATAACTGAAAGCTCTACTTCAATATTGCCACGTGTTGCGTTTGAATATGGGCATACTTGGTGTGCTTTATCTACAAGCGTTTGCGCTGCAGTTTTATCCATATCACCTAGTGATACAGCAAGTTTTACTGCAATACCAAAACCGCCTTCAATAGCACCAATAGACACTTCAGAATTAATATGTGTGTCGCTTGGTAAATCTATTTTTTCGCTACCTGCTACAAATTTAAGTGCGCCAATAAAACATGCTGCATAACCTGCGGCAAATAATTGCTCTGGGTTAGTGCCTTGTCCGTCGTCTCCGCCTAAACCTTTAGGTGTTGATAAATTTACATCTAAACGACCATCATCAGATTTAGCTACGCCTTCACGGCCGCCAGTTGCAGTTGCTTTTGCAGTGTAAGCTACGTTTTGTAATACATTCATAATGAACTCCAAAGTTTTAAAATATCAATCAATTTAGTTTGTGTGCAAAATAATAGATCAAGTAATTAGAGATTGCAAATACTTTGCATGCAAATTAAAATGACATGTATTGAAATGAAGGATAACGTTATGCCGTTTGAGCAATTAAAGTTAAAAAATCAGTTATGTCATCGGTTATATATGGCATCTAACAGCATTGCGCGTGCGTATCGCGAGCCTTTAAACGCGCTAAATTTAACTTACCCGCAATACGTAGTAATGATGGCGCTGTGGGAGCAAGACGAAATAACAATTGCAGAGCTAATAGATAAAACCGCGATAGATGGCGGCGCTATGACCCAAATACTTAAAAAAATGAGCGACAAATCATTACTGGCTGTTATTAAAGATGAGCACGACAAACGCAAACGCCTAGTGCAGCTAACCCAGCATGGCCAATCACTTAAGTTAAAAGCAGCCGATATTCCTAAAAATATTTTATGTAAATTTGATAGTGTAGATGCAACACAAGCGAAACAGTTAGTGCAACTGCTCGATTTAGTAGTAAACGACTTAGCCGATTAGGCTCTTAATTTTTAAACAATAAACGTGTTTTAAAAGGTTTTGAAAATGACTCATATTAAAAAATTACTATTAGCTGCGGCGTGTAGCACGGCACTTTTAGGTAGCAACGCCGTATTTGCTAATACTGCTAATCAAAATGCTGATTTAAAAACAGTCGCGACTTTTGATGCGCAGCACCCACCGGGCAACATTGCTATTACCCCATCGGGCAGAAAGTTTTTATCTGTGCATGGCTTTTTTGGCCAAAAGCAAAAAATTATGGAGCTTTTAAGCGATGGTACAACTAAGCCCTACCCTAATGAAGAATGGGCATACGCGTACAATAACGGTAAAGGTTTTTACGACGTACTTGGCATAAACGTATCAAGCGATGGCGTTTTATGGATGCTCGACACTTCAGGGCCCGATCACGCTGGGCGCTTAGTAGGTTGGGATACAAACAAAGAGCAACTGCATAAAATTATTTATCTGGCTAAACCTACTATTACCGACACCTCGTTTTTAAACGATTTGGTCATCGATAATAAGCATGGCGTTGTATACATTGCCGACACAGCCCAAGGCAGCCAAGCTGCTATTATTACGGTAAACCTTAAAACAGGTGTCGCACGCAGAGTATTACAAAATAGCCATTACACCACAGCCGAAAATATCGATATGGTTATTGATGGGCGTACAATGAGCCTTGGCGGACAACCTGCCCGTTTAGGTGTTAACCCTATTACGCTTGACCCTAACGAAGACTGGCTTTACTTTGGCTCTATGTCGGGCACGTCGGTTTATCGCATTGCCACCAGCGATATAAATAACGAGAGCCTCTGGGCTAAAGCACTTGAAGACAAAGTTACGCGTTACGGCAC
This sequence comes from Pseudoalteromonas sp. SA25, assembly GCF_011378705.1. Taxonomy (NCBI): domain Bacteria; kingdom Pseudomonadati; phylum Pseudomonadota; class Gammaproteobacteria; order Alteromonadales; family Pseudoalteromonadaceae; genus Pseudoalteromonas; species Pseudoalteromonas sp. SA25. The sequence continues at coordinate 39,265 of NZ_WTKV01000030.1, forward strand.
TAAGCCAATTTCAGACGGTATTATTGTTGATGGCGGCGGTAACGTATATGTAACCGACATAACCAATGGCGCAATTGGCGTAGTTAAACCCACTGGCGACTACGAAGTATTATTTAAAGACAAACGCTTAAGCTGGCCTGATGGGTTTAGCTACGGAGCGGATCATAAAATATACTTTACCGTTGACGATTTACATAACTCGCCTGTACTTAATAATGGCAAAAATCAAAGTCACGGTAAGTTTAAAGTAATGTCGTTCGAGCCTTTAGTAAAAGGAAAAGTAGGCCGCTAATTTACTTTTTAAGTGACTGTATTTTTTAAAAAGCCTTGCACATTTAAGTGACCTAATAGTTGCAGGGTTTTTTGTTAAAAACACACCACGTTGGTGCATCTTTTAGTAATACTTCACCTCTTTGGTGCTAATCCTTAAGTATGTATTTACACTTAAATACTAAACACCTGATTTCTATTCATAAAATATTCAAGTTAATGTTGGCATACTTCTTCCTATAAACTGATGTGTTCAGTGAAAATACCAAGGAAAAACCATGTTCAATTTATACCATACCCTTTACCTTTTATGGCGTTTAGACATTAGCGTTTGGCAAGTTAATGATCCAACAAATACCCGCACTACCGCTGATAAAGAACGCGCCTATGTTAAGTAGCATCGTATTGTGTAAAGGCTTGGCATAAAGCTTAAATGTATAAACCTACTTTAGGCTAAGCTTTTGCACACTATGAAATTTATGAATAAACCTTATTTAATTACTTATTAGCCACCTGATATAAAAACGAAGCTCCCTGCAAAAAATCACACATATAAAAACATCGAAAAATTAGTAAAAACACTGCGTTTATAACTTTGCAAGCAACCCTATTGCGTTGTATTGTTGCACCCTATTGAAAATTTTTAGTTGGAACGTGTATGCACGCTTTGGAAGTTAATTTTGATGGCTTAGTTGGCCCTACTCACAACTACGCTGGTTTATCGTATGGTAATGTTGCCTCGTTAAATAACGCAGCAAGCTTTTCAAATCCTCAAGAGGCAGTGCTTCAAGGCCTTGAAAAAATGAAAGCCATGCACGACAAAGGCCTAACTCAAGGTGTATTTGCACCTCATGCGCGCCCCGACTTAAACGTACTGCGCCGCTTAGGCTTTACCGGTAACGATGCACAAGTAATTCATAAAGCATTTAAAGCAGATCCTATTTTATTACGCGCGTGTTATTCAGCGTCAGCAATGTGGACAGCCAATGCCGCTACGGTATCGCCATCTCCAGATACAACCGATGGCAAAGTACATTTTACTTCAGCTAATTTAAATAATAAGTTTCATCGTTCATTAGAGCCTGCAACCACTACACGCTTATTAAAAGCGATGTTTAACAACGACAAATACTTTGCGCACCATACCCATTTACCAGACCAAGGCTTTTTTGGCGACGAAGGTGCAGCAAACCATACTCGTTTTTGTGACAGCCACGGCGAGCAAGGCCTTGAAATGTTTGTATTTGGTGCCAGCGCGTTTAACAGCCAATTACCAAAACCAGCTAAATTTCCTGCAAGGCAAACACTTGAAGCCTCAGAAGCAATTTGCCGTTTACATAACTTAAAAGATTCAAGCCAAATTTTACTACAGCAAAATCCAGACGTAATAGACCAAGGCGTTTTTCATAACGATGTAATTGCAGTAGGTAACGCCAACGTATTACTGTGCCACCAGCAAGCATTTTTAAACCAAGCTTTGGCACTTCAAGATATTCGCGAAGCGTATGTGGGCAATAAAGAATTTTACATTATTGAAGTACCTACCGATAAAGTAAGCATTACCGACGCTGTAAGTAGTTACTTATTTAATAGCCAGCTTGTGAGCCTTGAAGATGGTTCAATGCTGTTAGTTGCACCACAAGAATGTAAACGCAACGTCGCGGTTAACGCCTACATTGAAGAAATGATTATGGCTGATAACCCCGTAAACCAAGTACAGTTTTTTGATTTACGCCAAAGTATGCAAAATGGCGGTGGCCCTGCTTGCTTGCGTTTACGTGTAGCCCTTAACGAGCAAGAACTTGCTGCAGTAAACCCAGAGGTTATTTTAACTGATACTAAATACACACAACTGTGTGACTGGGCAAAACGTAACTACCGCGACAAATTAGGCGCAAGTGACTTTGCAGACTCAGCCCTACTCACCGAAAGCTACCAAGCACTTGATGAGCTCACACAACTACTTAATTTAGGCTCAGTGTACGACTTTCAACTAGAAGGTTAATACCTCAGTTAACACAAAGGCTAATACTACGGCTAATATAAAAATAGCGAGCCAAGGCTCGCTATTTTTATTTGTGCTTATGTTTATGTTAATACATATTTAAGCATCTTTGTTAACAGTTATTGCCGACGCCATAGACTCAGATATATGCAGCGTACGCTGCGGAAATGGAATACTCAGCCCAGCGCCTTCAATAGCTTCTTTAACACGCTTATTTAAATCCCACACGGTTTGCCAATAATCACCATTAACAGCCCACGCACGTAACTGAATGTTTACTGCGCTTTCGCCTATTGATGTCACCATTACTTTAGGTGCAGGCTCTGCGAGTAATCGGCTCTCTGATGCGGCTAATTCTTTAAGTACATTTAAGCCAACGTCAATAGAGTCGGCATACGAAATACCCACCACTATATCCATTCGTCTTTTGCCATTACGGGTAAAGTTTTTAATATTGCCACCCCATACTTTGCCGTTAGGCGATGCTATATAAAGACCGTCGGTGGTTTTAAAAATAGTGGTAAACAAGTTTATTTCACTCACAGTACCAAGCGTGCCGCTGGCATCAACAAAGTCGCCTATTTTAAAAGGCCTGAGTATTAGCAGCATAATACCCGCAGCAATATTGCTCAGCGTATTTTTAAGGGCTAAACCAATCGCTAAACCAGCAGCACCCATTAGCGCAATTAAACTGGCCGTGTTTACGCCAAAAATATCTAAAATAAATAGACCCCCAATTATATAAACTAAATAACCAGCAATACTCGATAAAAGAGGAAGCAGCGTACTATCCACTCTTTTTAACGGGGATTTAGAGTTTTTAATCGCTTTTTTAACCGAGCGTGCAATTAAGGCACTCGCAACTAAAATCACCAACGCTAAAATCACCTTGTAACCTAAAGTGATGATTGTTTCTGAATGGCTTTGCCAAAACGCTAAGAGTTTATCTTTCATGTTTGTTCCGATAAATATTGCTGAAACTCAGCAAAATAATGGTTAAATCTAATAAAAACCGACTTCAAAAGAAGTGGCGCGAGTATATAGAATAAAAAATTTAAACCTACCTTTTTTAATCACTTATTCCAATTTTAATAACGGCCTAAAAACCATGGTTATTAGAATATAAAACACCGCCATTTATGGCTAATTTATAGCGACTATTCAATGTAGGTTAATCGTTTATTGGTATGGTGATTTTAAGTTTTTAACGTTCATTAAAGAGGTCATCTATGGCAAAAGAAAAAATAGTACTCATAACCGGCGCTTCAAGTGGCATTGGCGAAGCAACCGCAAAAACCCTTGTTAACAACGGCCATAAAGTAATACTCACCGCTAGACGCGAAGATAAGTTAACTGAGTTAGTTGAGTCGCTAGGCTCAAATAACGCACTGAGCGTAGCTGCAGATGCAACCGACTTTACCGCGCTTGAAAACGTAGTTACCAAAGGCATTGAAAAGTTTGGCCGATTAGATGTAGCCTTTGCTAACGCGGGTATGGGTGTTTCAACCGCTGGCACCGAAAAAGGTGATCCCGATGAGTGGTCAACTATGATCGACATAAATATTAAAGCCCTACTGTGGACTGCAAAATTAACACTGCCGCATTTACGCCAAAACAAAGGTCACTTTATATTAACCAGCTCTGCCGCTGGCCGTAAGCCAATTGGAGGCTCTATTTACGGGGCAACTAAATGGTTTGCTTATGGCTTTGGACAAAACTTAGCTGAGGAAATGAGCCAGTGGAACGGACGCTGCACAACCATAGCACCAGGGATGGTAAACACCCCGTTTTTTGATGAAGCTAAACCCGACAAACTCGACCCGCAAGATGTAGCCGACGCGGTATTGTTTGCTATTGAAGCAAACCAGCGCAACAGCGTACGCGAGATTTATTTAATGCCGACTAATTAACGTTGATTGGTTGAGTTCGGGCTGTCAGGTTTAATGCTAATGGTGTTAAACCTGATGGTTATTAGTACTTAGTTTGGGTTAGGTGTTAGTAGGTAAGAATGAATTAAAGGTATTACGCATTTAAAGTCTTATTAATTGCCAATGCTGCCCTTAAACCATATGTAAGCAAAATATAAGACAACGGCAATATATCCAAAAGAAATAATTAGATTTACTTTCCAAAGGTTTAGCCAAAAATTGCCTCTGAAATAAGTGCGTTCTCTTACTTCATGGTTGAACAATGCTACTGAAGAGGGCACTAATATTAACGCAGACCAACCAAGTATAGGTAACACCATAAACATAATGCCTATGCCTGTACCTCCTGCTGAAGCGTCGGATGCTTCACCATCAATTGGGGCTAGCATCACGTAGCCTAAAATAAACCCAACAATCGCAAGTATAAAACCTAAAAGCTGAAATGTTCTCATTATTATCCTTGGCAACTAACGAGACTGTAAAATAACTCCAACAGCCAAATTCAATTAAAAAATGAGCACCTTTAATTAACCCTAAGCGTTTTTAAAGCATTACAAGATTTAGGTTGGGTGTCACTGTAATTCACGCTGGAGCATAACCAACTGTTTTTTGTCCTTATTGGATCGTCTTGTTATGTTTACTGATCCACCGATTCCTCAGTTACAACTAATTCGTGTTGCCCAGGAATTAAACTACTAAGCACAAGGGCAGCAAACACCACTAAAACAAACAACAAAGGGCTATAAAGGATAGAACTTTCCTTGATTGGATAAAAGAAAGCAGTTGATGCACCTACAATTCCTGCGATATAACCATGCCTTGTAGTGAACTCATGTATTGAGCCACAATTTACACAACGGTATTTAGTCCATTTAAAGGCTGTTAAAAACCAACTAAGTGATATTTTCTTAGAACAACTTCTACATTGAGGAAACATGGGAAAGACTCCTTTCTTAATTTGTAAACATAACAATTTAGTCTACGACATTTGTCGTTTTACAAACCGACAAATGTCTTTATATTACAATGATTTTATCCTAGCTATAAAATAAACAACTGTAAACAGTTAGTTAGATTCGCCTTACCTTTTCTAAATGTAGCAAAACCCCAAAATGGTGGAGATCAGTAATATAAGACATATTGCTATGTTGTAATAATGGCTGCTTAGTTAACAGGTTATATTTTAAATATCTGTGTTTAAACCAATAATGCGTACACCCCATGGTCCTTAAACTTGTAACTCGTTATTACTTATAAAATTAGTTAAAAATCACAATCTACTTCTATTGAATCCTGTGTATTTTTACTTCATGTTAAATACTCTTATTTCTCACTTACATACCTAGAGCGCTGCATGAATGGGTTATGGATCTTAAACCGCGTTAACACCCTACGATGAATTGACGTATTTAATAGCCTTAAAACGAAGAGGCTCAGCAGTTTTAAAATTTGCAATTAATAGCTGACTTTACTAGTTATCCACCTCATAGCGTGTTGTTATATTTATTAGAACGGTAACTCATCACCATTAAAACTATAAAGCTTTCCCGTATTATCAATAGATAAATTCAGAATAACGTTCATAACTCCAAGAGCCGAATCTACAACATTTTCACTTGCTGTAGAGCCACCCATATCGGTTTGAACCCAACCGGGGTGAACAGCTACCACAGCCACATTATCATTAACAAGTTCTTGTGATAAGTTCACTACTAGCATATTGGCTGCTGCTTTAGACATTCGATAACCATACCAATCCACACTTTGTTCTAGCGACAAAGATCCCATAGCAGAAGAAATAACGGCTATCTTACATAAGCGTTTTTTATTTATTAAAGGTAAAAAGCAATGAGTTAAATATAGTGGTCCAAGTGAATTTACCTTAAAACACATTTCAGCATTAGCATAATTAATAGTATGGATACTTGTGTTTTCTCGATCCAAATATCCCGCATTATTTACTATTAAATCTAATTTAATATTTTCCTCATTAAGTTTACTTGCCAACGTCTTAATTTTTTCAGGGCAAGTGATATCCATTAGTTCAATAGACAATTTATTTGGAAACTTATCTTTCAATGAAACTAGAGCAACCGCCGTTTCTAGATTTCTACAGGTAGTAATTACTGTCCATCCATTTATAAGGTATTGTTTGGCTAATTCGAAACCGATTCCCCTATTAGCACCCGTTATTAATACAACTAAGTTATTCATTGTTTATACCTATAAATCTTACAATTTAGTCTACGACATTTGTCACCTAAAAATGACAAATGTTCTTATATTACAATGGTTTTACCCTAGCTATAAAATAAGTATTTGTAAACAGTTAGTTCAGTCTCAACTTTTCTAAATGTAGCAAAAATCCAAAATGGTGGAGGTCAGTAATATCAGGCAAATTGCTGTTTAGTTGCACAGGTTGATTATTAGTTAAGTGGTTATATTTAAATACCTGTGTTTAAACCAATAACGCGTTCACCCTTAAACTTGTAACTCGTTATTGTTTATAAAATTAGTTAAAAATCACAATCTACTCCTATTGAATCCTCTGTATTTTTACTTCATATTAAATACTCTTATTTCTCACTTATTATGCTGTTATGTCATTTTTAAAATTTAGCCATGCACTTATCCTCACACTCGCTAGTACCTTACCGCTTACAAGCCATGCTGCGCTTGATAAAAATGAGCGTGAAATAGTAAAACAGGTCGATAAAAACATTCCCCAAGCACTGCAAGAAATAGAGCAAGCTGTAAATATTAATAGCGGGTCGCTTAATATTGAAGGTGTAAAAAAAGTAGGTGCGCTGACAAGCGAGCAGCTTAAAGCCATTGGTTTTAAAGTAGAATGGCTGGATGGCAGTGCGTTTAACCGCGCAGGGCATGTATTAGCAACCCATGAGAGTGAAAATCCCGATGCAATAAAAATACTGATGATCGGCCATCTAGATACGGTATTTGCCAAAAACGATGACTTTACTACCTATAAAAAGCTTGATGCCAATACAGCCAGTGGTCCAGGCGTTGCCGATATGAAAGGCGGTAACACGATAATAATTACCGCTCTTAAAAGCTTACAAGCCCTTAACTTACTCGAAAATGTAAGCATAAAAGTATTACTTACTGGCGATGAAGAAAGCAGCGGTCGCCCGCTTAGCTTATCTAAACAAGCTATTGTTGATGCAGCAATTTGGGCTGACGTAGCGCTTGGCTATGAAAATGGCGATAACAATATAAAAACAGCTATGGCGGCGCGCCGTGGTTATACCGGTTGGACGCTAAATGTAACGGCAAATGCAGCGCATTCGTCACAAATATTTAGCGAAAGCGTTGGTTATGGCGCTATTTACGAAGCATCACGCATTTTAAATGATTTTAGAGAGCAACTTGCCACGCAACCTAATTTAACATTTAACCCAGGGCTTATTGTAGGTGGTACAAATGCCGACTACGACAGTGCTAATTCGTCAGCAACGGCGTTTGGTAAAAGTAATGTAATAGCACAAACCGTGCATGTAGCAGGTGATTTACGCGCACTATCGCCAAAGCAATTCGAAAACGCAAAAAGATCAATGCAACTCATTGCTAGCAACAGTTTAAATGGCAGTAAAGCAGAGCTTATTTTTGAAGACGGTTACCCGCCAATGGCATTAACTGATGGCAATAAAAAGCTATTAGAATTATACAGCGACGCAAGCCACGATTTAGGCTTCAACAAAGTAGTAGCCGCCAACCCTCGCAACGCAGGTGCAGCTGATATTTCGTTTGCGGCAAACCATGTTGATATGGCACTTGATGGTTTAGGTTTGATGGGCAGCGGCGCGCATACTAAAAACGAAACAGCCGATTTAACCAGCCTTGATAAAAACATTAAAAAAACTGCATTACTCATTTATAGATTAGGAAAACTGTAATAGTAAATGTATTTTAAAGATGAGCGTAGGCCAAATAATAACCGTCCTACGCTTGTACTTACTTTTAAGACATTATTTTAAACAATAATTCTCGCACTGTGGCCGGTTCAAACGGTTTATCACAAATAGCATCAACTCCCGCTTGAGCTATATTTGCTAGGTGCGTTTCGTTTGCCTCTGAGCTCACCATTAAAATAGGAATATGTGAGTAACTATTTGAGCTTCTAACGGTTTCTGTTAGTTCTCGTCCGTCCATTTCTGGCATATTGTAGTCGGTTACAATTAAGTCAAACGATTGGTTGTTTAAGTGCTCAATAGCTTCTTTACCGTTTTCAGCTTCTACCGGGGCAGGTATTCCCATACCCGCAAGAACACGAATAATGTGTTTACGCGCAAAGCGGCTGTCGTCTACCACTAAAACTCGCAGCAGCGTTACGTCAAAATGATCAAGTTCTACTTCTTCTTCGCTTATAATATCGAGGGTTGCTTTGAGTGCGCGGGTAATGGCTTTTGCGCTAAAAGGCTTAGGCAAAATAGCTAGGACACCCGATTGGCGTAATTGCTCAAGGTATTTTTTATTACGCTCGCTCGATATAAGCATAAAAGGTTGATGCTCGGTGATAAGGTTTGATCTTATTTCTTGCAATAGTGAGTCGGCTGTCCCGTCAGATAAATACATAGAGCTTATAACTAGATCAGGGTGATAACTTGCCAATAAGCTAAGCGCTTGTGTTTGTGTAGATGCAGTTTCAACTTGTTTTACACCACTTTCTAAAAGCGATTTTATTATTATTTTTTGCTGAACCTCTGAAGGCTCTACAAGTAAAATGGACAAGTTTGCTATTGCAGTTAAGTCGCTCATTCAGATCTCTTTAATATTGTTATAATCAGGATAATAATAACATTTTTGACTCGTTAATATTATATAAAGAGATTGTAATATTTAAGAAAACATTATCAATCCCTTTAAAATATAGCACTTATTAATTAGATTGAATGTAATCTAATGCATTCATTTTTTTATATGTGACGTTAGCGTGCAAAATATGTGCAGGCTCAGGGTCAACCACTTCAACAGGAATGTCGTAATTTCGGGCTATTTCAATTGCCATTTGCGTAATATTAACGCTAAACGAGGTGCCCATAAATACAATTTTATCGGCGTTGAGCATACGCTGTTGTGCTTGTGTTATTCTGTAAAGCTCGGTGTAATATTCGTCAAATAATAAAACAAAGGGCTTAAATGAATGGTTTAGCACAGGCGTTTGGTCTTGAATATTAAATAGCTCAAAAAGAGACTCTTGCAGGCGGCTTTCTTCTACACTATCCCACGGGGTGGCAAGTGGCGTGGCTGGCTCACCTTGCTCATGAAATAAGGTCATTTGATCAAGCCTGCCGTGTATCGCTATGTAATTTTTGTTACCCGCTTTGCCATCAAGCCCATCTATGTTTTGAGTAATTAGGTTTTTGTCACTTAGCCAATGGTGTACGTCGTTTGGGCCATGGTTACGATACGTTGCAAAGCGATGGTAATACCATGCTAAAAACTCTTTTGGGGCGTTTTGGTACATTGCGCGTGTTGCCATTTCCATAGGCGTATAATTTTTACTGCCAATGGTCCAATAGCCATCCTCCCCTCTAAAGGTGGGAATACCACTGGCAGCGCTGACTCCCGCTCCGGTAATGTAAAGGGTATTCACTTTGGCGCCTCGTAACCGAGTACGTTAGCGCTTACTTGCTGACTGTTATCAATGCCGCCAATTCGATATAAAACCCCACTGTGCTCAAGTAAACCACGATGATCCATGCTCTTTACTTCAACTGGGGATAAAATCTGCCATTCGTTTTTTTCGATACTAAAGCGCCAAATATGGTCACTTGCAGGTGCAGGTTTGCCGTCGTAACCTATTGCGCTGTAGTTGTATGGGTTATTAGAGCCTGCCATCATATAAATATTGCCATTATAGCTGGTGGCTGCCATTCGGTAGTGAGCAGTGCCCGTTGGATGTGGCAAGGTACGCCAATCTATTTTTTGTGGGTTAGTTGAATCTATTGTGCCTTTTAAGCACTGTGCTACACCTGCAAACGAGCGACGCGAATCAGGATTAGCTTGTGTTTTAACGCCATCACAAATAACAATGGTGTTAGCACTAATAGCAGCGGCTTGGCCAAATACAGGCTCACCTAAAAATGGCGAGGCTTGTTGCCATGTATTATTTTGCGTGTCGTATACTTGCACTAAGTTTACGTTGCCGTCGTTATGCCAACCGCTAATTAGATAAATGTAACGCGCTTTGTAGCTCAGCGCTACGCTATCGTCTACGGGTACTGGCATACTCGCAAGATGAGTGTAGGTATCTTTTATTACGTCGTACCTATATACGTCGGGGCTTGAAACTTCAGTATGATCCTCTGCTACCGTATAGCCGCCAAACACATAAGCGTACTCGCCTAAGCCGACTGCGGTGCTTGCTAAGCGCCCTTTTAATGGCAAGCTTGAAGGCACACCAGTTTTAGTTTGCCACTGTGAATCGCCAACTTTAAGCACCCACACTTTATTATGCACTGACGAGTATTGTTTATCGCGCCCCAGCCCCATAAAGCTTAAAAAGTAAGGCTGATTTTTAACAATAACTTTAGCCACAGCATTATTTGCAACAGGCTCTGGTAAAGCGGGAAGGCTTGCTAACGCAAGAGAAAAAAGAAGGCTCATAAGGCAAATAATTTAATAAGAATTAATACGCTCAGATTAAATTATTTTAGCCTTATGAGCCAGTATTGTTATATCTAAATAATCAAACGCTTTTGATTAGTAACCATATTAGTAGGCAATACTAATATGCTGATTTACGTACGCTGCATTTTGCGCTTCATCAACCATTGCGCTTGCATAATCAGTGACCAATATATTGCTTTCGCCTGCATCATTAGTAAAAAACGTATTACTGCCGATACGGTAATTGTCTTCATTATCACCCAGACATAACTTGTGCAGTTTATTTATCAAGGAACTACCTACAAACTGCTGTAAGAGCATTTATAGATTTTTTAGCGCAGCACTGGAAACCGATATTAAAAAATATGTCAGCAAGTAAGGCATTGTAGTTAAGGACGCTGTGACTATTGTTTAACCTAAGGTGATAGTTCAGCTTAGTTATTGAGGTAAATAGGTTACGTTATCTAAGCCTCGTTGTTTATTTTTGTACATAGCTTGATCAGCATACTTTATGAGTTCGTGATCTGTTTGGCCGTGCTCGGGGTAGTTTGCAATTCCTATACTGGGTGAAATATTTAGTAGTACGTCATCTAACTTAAAGACGGCTTTAAACTCAGTGAGGACTTTATTTTTTATTCTGACGGTTTCGTGGCTAGAACTTAAGTTATCTAAAATAATTAAAAATTCGTCTCCGCCTAAACGCCCTACTGTGTCGTAATGCCTTACTGACGCTGAAAGCCTTTTTGCTATAGCGCATAAAAGCTTATCGCCAATTTCATGTCCGTGAGTATCGTTTACTGCTTTAAAGCCATTTATGTCTATAAACAGTAAAGAAAAAAACGTGTTGTCTCTGGTTGCACTAATAATTACTTTTTCTAATCGATTCATTAATAAAGAACGATTTGGTAGGCCGGTTAACACATCGTGCCGTGCCATATAATGGAGTTGATCTTCCATTACTTTACGTTCAGTTATATCGTGCGCGACAGCGATTCTTACTTGATGTTGCTCTGACCAACGAACAGACCATAATATATGAACTACTTGACCATCTTTTCTCATCCAACGGTTTTCAAAGCGAGGGTTCACCATTTCGCCAGACAACAGCGAAGTTACGGCATTATGCGTTTTATAATGATCACCTTCGTAAACATAGTTAATCATTTTTTTGCCTACAACTTCGTCGGCCGTATAACCAAAAATTTGCTCAAATGCTGCGCTTACAAAAACAAATGTGCCTTGTTTATCTACCACGCATACCGCATCAAGCATTAAATCGAGTACTTCTTCTACATTAATTAATTCATTTTTTTTCATACTTTGGTGCCTTCAAAGCAAAACCAAGCGAATTTAAGTATTCTATATACCTTTAATAAAAGCAAAGGTAATTGAAACTACAATAATAGTTAATACAAAGTTAGATTAATCGTGCACGTATAATTAATATCGCCCTTGTAAAAGCATAAAATGCAAAGTTAAATAATCAATAAGCGTAAAATACTTTGAAGTCCTTCAAAAATAGACTAAATTTTAAATAGTATATAATAATATAACTCTCAGTAACTTCTATTTTTTGACTCTTTAATAAATGTAATTGTATAAAATGTATCTACTTTATTTTTTAAATTTTACTGTTTTATTGGCCTAAGTTAAATTTTTTAACTACTACAAAATTAGTTGTTTTGATTTAATCGCATTTATACTTTTACGCTGTTAATGTATGTTAATATTGTGTGATATCACATGTATTACAAAAACAGTCATTGTTTTTGATTTTTTGATTGCGCAGGAGACTTTTGGGTGAAAATATCACAACGTTTATTTTGGCCATTACTTTTTGTGTGCCCTCTTGTAACGGCTGAGCCGTTTGAAGATGAAGACCTCGATCTTGATGCTTTAATGGGTATGGATGTGCAAGCGACTTCTGCGATGAAAAGAGCACAATCAGCATTTGATACCGCTTCATCTATTTATGTATTAAGTAAAGAACAAATTACTAAATCTGGTGCTACATCAGTACCTGAAGCACTAAAAATGGTGCCGGGTTTAATTGTCCGTCAGCTCGATAACAATCAATGGGCTATTTCCTCAAGAGGCATTGCCTCTCGCTTTTCAAGCAAATTATTGGTTATGATTGACGGACAAAGCTTATATACCCCAAAGTTTGCCGCTGTTTATTGGGAAACACTCAACGTTCCTTTGTACGATATTGAACGTATTGAAGTTATACGCGGACAAGGCGGATTACTTTGGGGAAGTAACGCAAATAATGGCGTTATTAATATCATTACTAAAAATAGTATTGATACTCGCGGTGGATACGCAAGTGTAACAACTGGTAATCAAATAAATGTTGATGCTAATCTTCGCTACGGTGGTGATATAAGTAACATAGGCAGCTACCGTGTGTATGGGCACTTAAAAGATGCTAATGAATCAAAAAAAGGGATCTCACTCGCTCCTAACGACACAACCAAGCAAAATTCTTTAGGTTTTAGAGCTGACTTTACCCCTAATGATGAGTGGTCTGCGCTACTTCAGGGTGATGTAACTCATTCCACACTTGGCCAAAACTACCGAGGTGTTGTTGATGAAACCAACGAAAACATTTCATTTTCAGATGATTTAAAGCGAACAGACTCGCGCATAATGGCGCGCCTTGAAAACAGAATGTCGCCAGATGCCAATCAAATGCTACAAATTTCTTGGCTTAAACAAAATGGCTCTCAAAATTATATTAAAGAAGACTTTGAATCGATAGATATTGATTATCAAATGAACTTTATATATCAATCTCTACAGTTAGATTGGGGGTTGAACTACCGATACAATTCTATATCTTTCGCAGAAAGTGTATTTTTAGATAGCGATAAAAACTTTGATAGCCTCAAACAATATGGTGCACTTGTTCAAGCTCAATATAATGTGACTCCTGACACTCTCGACTTTATTATTGGTACTAAGCTTGATCATAACGATTTAACTGGCTGGGAAAATCAACCATCAGCAAGACTTATATACAAACCAGTAGATAACCATCTTACTTGGGGCGCAATATCGCGAAGTGTGCGTACACCAACATTAATTGAGTTTAACGATAATTTTAAAGTTAATGGTACAGAAATTAAAGATCTTACCGGTTTAAGTTCAGGCTTTGACCAAATAGACGACTACCGAATTGCAACCTACCTAAATGGTAATGATAAAGTTAAATCAGAAAACTATCTATCTTATGAATTAGGTTACCGTTTTACTGCTAACGATTGGTCATTAGATCTTTCTACTTATTATACCGATGCTAAAAACGTAGCGGTTATTGATATGAATACACATGCTGAACAATTCACTCCTATACTTGATTTATTTCTAGCAGGGAGAATTCCAGAAGTATTTCAAGCACTAAGAATGACTCGTATAGATTTAGACTTTGCATCTGTAGCAGACACAACCACTAAAGGGTTCGACTTAGTAGTATCATGGCAACCAATTGATAATCTCAATACTGAGTTTGGTTACAGTTACACCGACTATAACTACGATTTACCTCCTAGAGTAGAGCCCGCTATCGGGTATGACTCTAAAAACAGGCAGTTATTTGCAAAAGCCGATTATACATTCTCAACTGACCATAACGTATTTGCGACATTGCGAGCAGTAAACTCAAATGCATATAATACTGATAATTACACAACGTTAGATATTAGTTGGAATTGGCAGGCTACTCCGGTGTGGTCTACTGCAGTTTCGGGTAAAAACCTATTTTCAGGTTCACATATTGAGTACAGTAATACGCGCGAAACCTATACATTACCAAACTATATTGATGAATGTATTACGTTTACAATTTCAGCAAATTTCTAAGCTAATTAGATGATTAAATTAAGAAGTCTAATTCACAGAAGCTTAATAGCCTTGGTACTTTTAAGTACCAGCGTTGACGCTGTTGAAAAAGAATACATGCTAAAAGCAGGCTTCTTATATAACTTTGCACGTTTTGGACACTGGGACTCTCATTTAGAACCCCTTGATCAATTTACTATTTGTAGCCCTGATAAATACTTTATTGATGTGGCTAACACCGCTCTAAAAAATCGCACTATAAAAAAATTACCTTTACATAATAAATTAGTCACTATTGATGAAGTCACAACATCTGCGTGTAGCATGCTATTTATCACCTCAGATACATTTGCTCAGTGGCAAAACATAACTCCTTTAGATCTAAAAAATATTATGGTCATTGGTGAAACAGACTCATTTATTGAAAATGGCGGCCATATCAGGTTCTTTCTTTCCAGTGGTAAAATTCGCTTTGAAATTGCACCACAACAGCTTAAAGATGCAGGCATTACTATGAGTTCAAAAGTACTACGACTTGCACGCGTTGTAGATAGGTAATGCAATGAAAAAACTATTTGCATTAAATACAATGAGCAAAAAATTATTATTCATCTTAATGAGTGTCGCACTTGTATCAACCGCTACAGTAACCATTGTATTTAGTGCTTATGAAATCACCAGCGCTAAAGAAGAACAAATAGAAAGCCTGGGGTCGCTGTCTAAAATGCTTTCACCCAATATAACTACTGCACTTATGTTTAATGATATAGATGCAGTACAAGAGCTTATAAACCCAATACTTATACGCTCAGATGTTATTAGTATAATGGTAACGAGTATGACTGGTGAACAACTTGTTATTGCTCAAGCCGAAAATGAAGAAATAGAACAAAGCATTGAGGTTAATACCCCCCTTCAGCTCGATATGCATGATTATGGCATATTAAAAATACGCGCTAACAACAGTTACATTCAAGACAGAATCACTTTTTACTTTAAATTTATAATGATTTTGATGGTCTTTACCTTTGCTATCAGCCTCATTTTATCCCTTTTGCTAAGGCGCCGCTTTTTAAACCCTATTTTATATTTAGCACAAACAGCAAATAAAATAACAACATCACATGATTATAGCTTACGCGCTAAACAACTATCACAAGATGAAGTCGGACAGTTAACTTCTTGTTTTAACGATATGCTATACAACATTGAGCAAAGAGAAAGCTCATTAGAAAACCAAGTTAGGCTTCGTACTAATGAACTTGAAAATGCAAATATTCAGTTGCAACAATATGCTTACCAAGACGGGTTAACTGATTTACCGAACAGACGGTATTTTTACGAAAAACTACAAAGCTTAGTAAGTGTTAAAGGAATGAAATTCGCACTTATATTTATAGATTTAGATGGTTTTAAAGAAGTAAACGACAGCCTTGGGCATGACTACGGTGATTTATTATTACACCAAGTAGCAACGAGGCTGCAAAGCTGTATAACAACAAAAGATACAGTAGCACGCTTAGGTGGAGACGAATTTACATTAATTTTAGAGGGGGTAAGTAGCCCAGATGAAGCATCAAAAATTGCCAAAGCTGTAAAAAGTAGTTTAATGCAGAGCATTAAAATAAAAAAAGAAACAGTCTATGTTACCGCAAGCATAGGTTTAACGTTTTTCCCTGCTGATGGTTTAACAGTAGAAGAGCTCGTTAGACGTGCTGATCAAGCGATGTATTTATCTAAAAATAAAGGGCGGAATCGCTATGAGTTTTTCTCCTATGCTATCGAAGAAAAAGCCACAGAAAAGCGTCGCCTGATAGAAGAGATACGCACTGCAATTGTAAAAAAACAATTTGAATTATATTACCAACCTATATTTTCAATTGATGGAAAATCAGTACCAAAAGCTGAAGCCCTTATTCGTTGGAACCACCCTGAACGAGGCCTAATAGGCCCCAATGAATTTATACCTGTTGCTGAAAAAAATGGATTAATAAACGACATAGGCCAATGGGTAAAATCTCAAGCAATTCAAGATACCGTCCAATTCAATGTTTTAAGTGAAAAGACAATTCAAGTCAGTGTAAATACATCACCTCTTGAAATTGACCGCGCTGGTTGCTGGGTGGATGAATGGATTGTTGCAAGTAAAAAGTACCAACTACCCGCCAACACTATTTTAATTGAAGTCACTGAAAATACCTTAATGGATCCAGATTCGTCAATACAGCGACAATTAAAACGCTTAAGCACTATTAATATAGACATAGCGATTGACGACTTTGGTGTTGGTTATTCTTCTTTGGCGTATTTACAGCGCTTAGATATAGATATTTTAAAAATAGATCGCTCATTTATAAGCGATATTGAATCAAACGATAATAGTATTGCTCTCGTGAAGGCTATTATCACTATGGCTCACAACCTAGATGTAATGGTGGTAGCGGAAGGTGTTGAAACACAAAAACAGTATGATCTATTAAAGCAGCTTGCTTGCGATTATATTCAAGGCTACATTTTTTCAAAGGCAATTTCTAAAAAAGAATTTATGAAAAAGTATATAATACCAATCCGCAATAATACTTAATCATTTTGCGGGGCTAAATGTGTCGCTACCTGTGTTAAAAAATTCTCATTTAGAACAACTAAATAGCAAATTTTTTGCCTAGCTATCAACACGTTTTTCCATCCTCAAAATAGATCACTTAATTAAGCAAATTGGTATAAAACAAAAAGAAGTGATCTGATTTATGTCCATCTTGCTGGATTTTAGCAATTCAACACAGAACACTTCTTTACTCTTGCGTTAAAATTTCATGTATTTAAAGCTTAATCCCAAGCTATAACCAGCGAGGGACTAGTTGCTTATACTCTTTATATTGTGTTGAAAAGCGATGAGCTAAATGAGCTTCTTCAACTAACGTCTGTCTATATATAGCTATAAAACCAATAACCAAACAGGTCAAACTAAATATACTAGGTAAGGCTAAAAAGAAACCCACCTGTGCAGCTACAACACCTAAATACATCGGATTCCTAGAGTATTCATATAGTCCTGATGTTTTAAGCTCATGCGGTCCCTTAGGATCAATTCCTGAACGCCAAAGTGCTGCCATATGAAAATGTACAAACATCGTCAAAATAAAACCTGCACTCAATAAAATATCGCCAAATAATACACCTGGCCAGCCATTGAGAATTGGAAATAGCCCAAGGTAGCTATCTAACTCAGGTACAAACACTCTAATTACACATACAAACCAAATAGCAGCCCTGAAAAACTTAAAAACCATATGGTTCCACCAACTAGTACAAAACTTATCTCCGGGATAAATAACGCCTAATGGTGTGTCTCTATTTTTATAAATAATTCTAAATGTATAAAACCCCGCAACAAAAGTATAAAAAACAGCTAAGTAAATACGTGTAAATTCAACTAGCGAAGTAGAGTCATCTAAAAATGTTTCATAGGGCATCTAGTTACAGCTCACAATCATTATTGGTAGTAATTTTAAAACAACTAACTCAATAAATTTTAGTTATAAGGTCATGAAATTATATTAGTATTCATTGCCTTCATAAACAAGTTAAGTCAGAGGTTTGTTAACGAGTAATCATTAACTCATACCATTAATTTAAAATAACTTTGATTTATGAGGATCCCATACTTTTTATATAATACCAATCTGCTTATATATTTGAATTGATATTATTCACTCATATTTTTACATTCTATATATGCAAAAAAACGACTATTTCGGTTAGGACTTTCTTTAATTTGAAGCTTTGTACAGTGCAATAGTGCCCTCAGCGTTAGGAAGTCACAGTGAAAGACTACACTCGCATCGGCGATGTCACTTTAACTCGTTAAATTAAGTTGATTATTCATTGAGAGACGCTTCGCTCTAGAGGAATACTTGAATCACTTTTCTAAAAATGTAAAAAGCCCAGCTCGTTAGGTTTGGGAGCTCTACAACTTAATGCTTGTGTGATGTCATGATATCTTCAGCGGTGGAGAATCATAGTGAAAATGCTGCGCACTCATCGTAGAGCGTAGGTTTTTATAATTTTAGCAGCAGGAGTCGCTTTGCTCGCCCGCCCTGCGTGTTGATGTGAGTGTGTGTTAATTGCGCGCATTTCACTTTTCTGCAGACGTAAAAAAAGCCAGACTCTTTCGATTAGGACTCTCTATAATTTGAAGTCGGTGCGCTACGCAGTAGAAAGTCACGTAGCAAATGCTAATTTATTGGCCGACTGAGATATTGAGGGTTTTGTTGTGATTTTAACGTCAGGAGTCACGACGCTTGCCCGCCCTACTTGATGGTGTAGATGTGTGTATATTAATTGCGCGCATTTCACTTTTCTGCAGACGTAAAAAAGCCCGAATCATTAGATCCGGGCTTTCTACAATTTGAAGCCTGGTAATGTCCTACTTTCACATAGCAAATGCTACACTATCATCGGCGCTGTTTCGTTTCACTACTGAGTTCGGCATGGAATCAGGTGGGTCCAAAACGCTATTGTCACCAAGCAAATTTGGGCGTTAATCCGTATTACTACGCACTAACTGAATTTGGAAAATATCTGATAATATTTTTTAAGTCTTTCTAAGTAATATCTACTTTAGTCATATTAACTTCTGTCTAAACTGTCGCATAAAACGCGTTTGGCGTTGTATGGTTAAGCCTCACGGGTAATTAGTACAAGTTAGCTTAATGGCTCACACCACTTCCACATCTTGCCTATCAACGTTGTAGTCTTCAACGGCCCTTCAGAGACTTTAAAAGTCTAGTGAGAACTCATCTCGAGGCCTGCTTCGCGCTTAGATGCTTTCAGCGCTTATCAGTTCCGAACGTAGCTACCGGGCAATGCCATTGGCATGACAACCCGAACACCAGCGGTTCGTTCACTCCGGTCCTCTCGTACTAGGAGCAACCCCTCTCAATTCTCAAACGCCCACGGCAGATAGGGACCGAACTGTCTCACGACGTTCTAAACCCAGCTCGCGTACCACTTTAAATGGCGAACAGCCATACCCTTGGGACCGACTTCAGCCCCAGGATGTGATGAGCCGACATCGAGGTGCCAAACACCGCCGTCGATATGAACTCTTGGGCGGTATCAGCCTGTTATCCCCGGAGTACCTTTTATCCGTTGAGCGATGGCCCTTCCATTCAGAACCACCGGATCACTATGACCTACTTTCGTACCTGCTCGACGTGTCTGTCTCGCAGTTAAGCTGGCTTCTACCATTACACTAACCGTACGATGTCCGACCGTACTTAGCCAACCTTCGTGCTCCTCCGTTACTCTTTAGGAGGAGACCGCCCCAGTCAAACTACCCACCAGGCACTGTCCGTAACCCCGATTCAGGGGCCAACGTTAGAACATCAAAACTACAAGGGTGGTATTTCAAGGTTGACTCCACAACAACTAGCGTCGCTGCTTCAAAGTCTCCCACCTATCCTACACATGTAGGTTCAATGTTCAGTGCCAAGCTGTAGTAAAGGTTCACGGGGTCTTTCCGTCTAGCCGCGGGTACACAGCATCTTCACTGCGATTTCAATTTCACTGAGTCTCGGGTGGAGACAGCGTGGCCATGGTTACACCATTCGTGCAGGTCGGAACTTACCCGACAAGGAATTTCGCTACCTTAGGACCGTTATAGTTACGGCCGCCGTTTACCGGGGCTTCGATCAAGAGCTTCTCCCTAAGGATAACCCCATCAATTAACCTTCCGGCACCGGGCAGGTGTCACACCGTATACGTCATCTTGCGATTTTGCACAGTGCTGTGTTTTTAATAAACAGTCCCAGCCACCTGGTCACTGCGGCTCCCGTCCGCTTAGAGAGCAAGTCTCATCACAGATAGGAGCGTACCTTCTCCCGAAGTTACGGTACGATTTTGCCTAGTTCCTTCACCCGAGTTCTCTCAAGCGCCTTAGTATTCTCTACCTGACCACCTGTGTCGGTTTGGGGTACGATTCCATATAATCTGAAGCTTAGAGGCTTTTCCTGGAAGTATGGCATCAGCAACTTCATCACCGTAGTGACTCGTCTCGTGTCTCAGGTTTA
>NZ_WTKV01000031.1:0-58919 GCF_011378705.1 Pseudoalteromonas sp. SA25
GCTGTCTCTTATACACAAATCCCTGCTAAGAAATTAGCGGGGATTTTTTTGAACTAAATCTCAATGTCATGATCAGATCTTCAAATCTTGTTTGAGGGCACATTATGATTAACGAACATACTCATTGGGCAAAACAACAATTCGGTAAATCGGACTTAGGTGATCCAAGAAGAACAGCGCGTCTGGTAAAGTTAGCATCAACGCTTGCAAATGAACCAGGAAAACCACTTGTGAACATCACTCAATCCCCCGCCGATATGGAAGGTGCCTACCGCTTTATTCGCAACGAGAATATTGACGCAACGGCTATAGCAGAGTCAGGCTTTAAAGCCACGGTTGAACAAGCAAAAAGTCATAACTTATTACTCGCATTAGAAGACACGACCACACTAATTTATAAACATTCCTCCATTCGAGATGATTTGGGTCATGTCGGACGAGGAGCAAAACAACGAGGCTTGTTAGCTCATAGCGTATTACTGTTTGCGCCAGACACAAAGCAAGTTGTGGGATTAATTGAACAGTCTCGCTGGAGTCGTGATATCAACACGATTGGAAAAAGAGAAAAACACGCGACGACTTCTTACGAAGAAAAAGAAAGTTACAAGTGGGAGTCAGCGTCACGAGCGATGGCAGAGCGGCTGCAAGGACAAATGGCGAACGTGATATCGGTGTGTGACCGCGAAGCGGACATCTACGAATACTTGCAGTATAAACTGAGCGAGCAGCAACGATTCGTCGTACGCTCGATGCAAAGTCGTCATATTGAAGAAGGTGAGGATAAGCTCTATGCGTTTGCAAGCGAGCTGATGAGTGCAGGCACCAAACACATCCACATTGCACAAAAAGGAGGAAGAAAAGCCCGAAGCGCAACACTGGATATCACCTATGCGCCAGTGACACTCAAAGCGCCTTACAATAAGAAAGGACACTCCCTCCCAGTTTACTATGTCGGCTGTGCAGAGCGAGGAAACGCTGAGAACGGCTTAAGCTGGCACCTATTAACCAGTGAACCAGTCACCAGCAAAGAAGACGCTTTAGCTATCATCACCTACTATGAGCACCGTTGGCTTGTAGAGGAATACCATAAAGTCTGGAAAAGTGATGGTACGGATATCGAAAGTTTACGCCTTCAAAGCCAAGATAACATGGAAAGATTGGTGACGATTAATGGCTTTATTGCGACGCGAATATTGCAACTAAAGTTCACCAATGAGCAGCCTGATTCTCCAAGTTGTGAACAACTGTTATCTCCCAAAGCATGGAAGTTATTGTGGTTAAAGAGAATAAAAACACCATTGCCTGAAACTGCTCCAAATATGTCATGGGCGTATCAGGAACTGGCAAAGTTAGGAGGCTGGAAAGATACCAAGCGCACAGGGCGTGCATCTGTGAAAGTGTTATGGCAAGGATGGCTTAAGTTACAAGCCATCCTGGAAGGCTACGATTTAGCAAAATCTCTTGAGTCAGACTTGTGATCAAGAGACAGCTAATTAGCGCCTTTTTGATTACTGTGTAATTGTTATAGTTGACACTCTCTGGCTATCAACTCACTTGGTTGACTAGTTAACCACTCTTGCGGGCGTAAGTAATACTGATATAGGTTAGCTTCTGGGCTACTTGGCTCTGGTTTATAGTTATATTCCCAGCGTGCAAGTGGTGGCATAGACATTAATATAGACTCAGTGCGCCCGCCACTTTGTAATCCAAATAAAGTGCCTCTATCCCATACTAAATTAAACTCTACATAACGTCCGCGACGATAAAGCTGAAAATCACGTTGTTGCTCTGTGTATTCGTCATTTTTGCGACGTTCAATAATAGGTAAATAGGCATCTAAAAATCCATTACCCACCGATTGCATAAACGCAAAACTCTTTTCAAAACCAAGTTCGTTTAAATCGTCAAAAAACAAACCGCCTACTCCGCGCGTCTCGTCTCTGTGCTTTAAATAAAAATACTCGTCGCACCATGTTTTATATTTTGGATAAACTTCACTACCAAATGGCGCACAAATGTCGTGAGCAACTTGATGCCAATGCTGTACGTCTTCTAATACTGGATAAAAAGGAGTGAGATCAAATCCGCCACCAAACCACCATATTGGCTCTTCGCCTTCTTTTTCGGCTATAAAAAAGCGCACATTGGCATGACTTGTTGGTACATGAGGGTTTTTAGGGTGAATAACTAACGACACACCACACGCATGAAAGCTGCGCCCTGCAAGCTCTGGTCTGTGTGCTGTTGCCGAGCCAGGCATTGAAGCGCCAAATACGTGTGAGTAATTAACTCCGCCTTGCTCTATTACAGTACCATTTGTGGTTACACGTGTGCGACCACCACCACCTTCTGCTCGCTGCCAGTTATCTTCTATAAATTTAGCACTGCCATCTGCAGCCTCCAAACCTTTGCAAATAATGTCTTGCAAAGCCATAAAGTATGCTTTTACTTGATCTAATAATTCGCTTTGCATATTAACCTCTAAATATTTTTCCAGTCATGGCATCTTTTATTGTGCTTGGTTGAGTATTACCACCTAACGCCTCATCAACGTAAAAGCCAACTTGTTCTGCAAATTGCGCTTTAGCTTGCTCAATACTAATTACCGTTTCTTGACCGGTTAAGTTTGCACTGGTTGATACTAGTGGCTTACCAAACTCTTGGCACAAACGTTTTACTGTTGGATGGTTTGTTACTCTTACTGCAATGGTATCAAACTGCCCTGTGAGCCATTTAGGCGTATTTTTAGATGCAGGCATAACCCATGTAATTGCAGCAGGCCAACTCGAAAAAATATCAGCTCGTTTATCCATTGGTATTTTTGCATCATCTACGTATTTTAATAATTGTCCGTAGTTATCAGCAATTAAAATAAGTCCTTTTTCAACCGGGCGCTGCTTAATAGCTAATAGTGCCTCAACGGCTTGTTGATTATCTGGATCACAACCTAAACCATATACAGCTTCTGTTGGGTATAAAATAACTTCGCCTTGCGTTAAGCATGTTATTGCAGTGGGCGTATTTGAAAGGTCTGACAAAGTAGTCTCCAGATATAATTAAACGTTATTCAGTTGCTGTGAGCTTATGCATGCAGCTTTTTTGTGGGCATTGCAATAATATGCCGTTTGCCATATTTCTCTCTATGACTATGGGCCAGTTACATTCAGGACACGGGTGTTCAACCGGTTTATTATTAAGTGTGTATTTACAACTTGGATAGCAATCACAAGAATAAAATACTTTACCAAATTTATTACTGCGCGCGACTAAATGACCTTTTTTGCATTTAGGGCAACTTGGCAAAGTGTCTTCGCTTTGTTTTTCTTCATTTTCGTTAGCAATGTAATGGCACTCTGGATATCCCGTACACCCAATAAACATACCGTAGCGGCCATTTTTAACCACCAGCGGTTTGCTACACTCAGGGCATGCTGAATCTTCAAGAACTTTAATTTCGTTACTATCGTGATGTGCCAACGGCCTAATAAAATCGCATTTGGGATAACTTGCGCATCCTAAAAAAGGGCCTGATTTACTATTGCGGATCACTAACTCTGAACCACACTGTGGGCATATCTCGTATTCTTTTTCGAGGGCGTGCTTGTTCGCCGAGAAAAGCGAATGGTCGATTTTACTCATGGTGATCCTAATAGGTTAATGAATTTTCGCCTAATATACCCAAACCACTTAAAGATACAAGCAATGCCGTGCTTATCCGTTTAAGTAATTTGAGTACAATTAAGATAATTATCTCTAATGAAGAAGTTCGCTGGGTTCATCAAAAATCAAATCTTCCATTTGCTCATATGCCTCTTCAGAGCCAGGAACATTAAACAAAATCATAAGTACAATCCATTTTAAATCTTCTAGGCTTATGGTTGGTTTATCTAGTGAGGCTAAACAGTCCATTACCATCTCACGAGTTACATTGTTAATTACGCCTATTTGCTCAATAAACATTAAAAAGCCACGACACTCAGCACTGAGCCTTTGGCATTCACTATCGGTAAATATACGCACAGCATCTTTAGGGTTAGTAATAAGATAAGGAGACTCGTCACTGTGTTGTAAATCGGCGAGTTGCTCTAACCAATCGAGTGCTTTAAATATCTCAGGCTTATTAAAGCCCGCGCGCAGTAGCTCATCGGTTAACTCATTTTGCTCTGCAAATATATCCGCTTCGCTGTGAATGTAATTTTCAAAAAGATATAAAAGAATATCAAACATATTACCTTCCTGCGCTCAACTTAATATAACCATCTAACACTCGCTCAATCTGATCGTCTAATTCTAAATCGAGTAACCTAGCGAGCACTTTGTCTATTGGCCACTGTGCGCGACGTACAATGTCGTCTACGCTGGTGACTTCAAAGCCAATACTATTTAAAACCTCGCATTGAGAATTTGCCTGAATAGGCTGCTCTTTGTTACATACATTATTGTCGTAAGTAAAACTCACCTCATCAAGAATGTCAGCCACGTTTTCTACCAGCTTAGCACCTTGCTTTATTAAAAAGTGACTTGCCTGCGCTAACGGGTTTTTAATAGAACCCGGTACTGCAAATACCTCTTTATTTTGTTCAAGCGCATAACGTACTGTAATTAACGAACCGCTTTTAATTTCAGCCTCAACAATAAGCACTCCCAACGATAACCCAGAAATAATACGATTTCGGCGCGGAAAGTTATGCGCATGAGCAGCTGCCCCTGGTAAAAACTCACTCACCAACAGGCCGCTTTCTAAAACTTGGTCTGTTAATAGTTTATGGCGTTTAGGGTAGTAAATATCAACCCCAGTACCAAGCACCGCTATGGTTTTACCCGTACCAGCAAGAGAGCCCTTATGTGCTGCTCCATCTATTCCCCGTGCCATACCTGAGGTAACTGTAATACCCGCTAAAGTTAACTCGTATGCAAATTCTGATGCTATTTCAAGCCCGGTAGGTGTGGCATTACGACTCCCTACAATTGCAATTTGTGGAGTAGATAATAACGAGACATCTCCCCTACAAAATAGTAATAAAGGCGCACTGGCAATCTGTCGGAGATCTTCTGGATAAAGCGCATCAAAAATACAGACAACCGTAATGTTGTGCAGCGTAATTAGTTGCTCATAATGGCTGACTTGTTGCCAATTGGTGTTGAGTAAATTACTCGCCTGATTAGCGGTTAATCCAAGCTGTAAAAGCTTGTCATGAGGTAAGTCGAATAACGACCCAAGGGAATAATTTGTAGATAGTGCTAAAAGGGTTTTGATACCCAACCCTTTACACATATAAAAGGCAAGCCAGTGGGCTAGCTTGCCAGATGACTGATCCATGCTCTCTCCTAGAGCACCGACTCGCTACTTATTAATGAATAACTGCAATATCTCCAATGCGAATTGGGTGCTGGTTTTTAGTTATTAATGCATAACTTATTTTGTCATACACTTTAAAGACAATTAGCTCGCCAACTTTTTCTTTAGGCATAGTCCACGTTGTGCTCTCTTCGTCAGACTCATCACCAAATAATTGGCTCACATCAGATAAAAGCTTCTCGTATTTACTAGAATCTTCTGGGTAACGAGGGCCACGAGGACCATCAATAACCGTTGGCGATTGACGTTCTAGATCTAATACATGACCCGCTTCTATGTTTTGTTCACTGCCTAAGTTTAGCACTACAACATCCATTGTGCTGAATTCTCTAACTTGTCGTGGGGAAGCAATAATATTCCCTGTTACGGGCTCAGAAGGACGGTGAATATTAAAGTACGCAGGAAGCATTTGACCTTCCATTGCCGGCATTAAAAAATCGCCTTGCTGAATTTCTCGTTTAACAGACTCAACACGTAATGACGAAGGCACACCATTGTGTTCATCACCCGCTCTAAACGCACGTGCGATACCCACGTAAGATGCACGCGTTGCTAACACTTCACCGGTTAAATCAGTGTAAGGATCACCTTTATGGTAAATGGCATATGCCTTATGTACTTGTAAGTCGCCTTTAACATATAAAATATGGCCTAACGTTTGTGTTTTAGTATTTTCGTTAGCACCTAAAATATAAGGTTTGCCTTTAATATCGTCACTATTCATTGCTTGCTCGTAACTGATATACGGTTTGATCATTTCAAGCGGCAAAGTAGTAATAGCATTACGCCCTTTTGGTGTAATACGACCCTGAGGAGATAGCTTTCTATATCCTTTATTAATCACTAAACGTGGGTTTCCATCTGCATCGTATATCAGCGCTAATGCATCACCGGGGTAAATTAGGTGCGGGTTGTCAATTTGTGGATTCATTTGCCAAAGTTCAGGCCATAGCCAAGGCTCATCTAAATAGATGCCAGAAATATCCCAAAGTGTATCGCCTTTTTTTACAACATACTGTTTTGGTGCATCTTTTTTTATTTTAAGCACGTCAGCAATTGCGGGAAACGCAGCACTTAACGTAAGCATGATTGCAAGTAATGGAGATTTCATTGAGCTTCCTTGTATTGTTTTTTCATTATTATTGCCCAAAACCTGTTAAAGGTGAACGCGAATGGCTAAAATAAGAGCATACAATACCCTAAATTAAGCACAAGTGAAAAAGGTAACTATGGCTAGGTTAGAAGTTTTAAGATTTCCAGATGAACGTTTACGTACTATAGCAAAAGATGTTGCACAAGTTGACGACACAGTACGCCAAATTGTAAAAGACATGCTAGAGACAATGTACGATGAAAATGGCATTGGACTTGCAGCCACGCAAGTAGATATTCATCAACGAATCGTTGTTATTGATGTATCAGAAGAGCGCGACGAGCCACTGGTATTAATTAATCCACAAATCATTAAAAAAGACGGCTCTACCGTTAGCGAAGAAGGCTGTTTATCAGTACCTAACTCGTATGCAAAAGTAGACCGCGCTGAAACAGTAACAGTCGCTGCACTTAACGAAAACGGTGAAGAGTTTGTACTAGATGCAGATGAATTACTGGCTATTTGTATTCAACACGAACTAGATCACCTTCAAGGTAAGCTGTTCATTGACTACTTATCTCCATTAAAGCGCCAACGTATTCGTAAAAAGCTTGAAAAAGAAGCTAAATTTGCAGATTAGTAATAAGTACCTTAGGAAAACTCAGTGACTCAACCATTACGCATTATATTTGCCGGTACGCCGGACTTTGCAGCACGTCATTTACAAGCGCTGATACAAAGCGAACACCAAATAGTGGGTGTATATAGCCAGCCAGATCGCCCTGCAGGTCGTGGTAAAAAATTAAAAGCCAGTGAAGTGAAAGCGCTAGGGCTTGAGCACAACTTACCGGTTTTTCAGCCACAGTCATTAAAAAATGATGAAGCACTAGCAGAGCTAACAAGCTTAAATGCCGACATTATGATTGTTGTAGCGTATGGCTTAATTTTACCTAAAGCTATATTAGAAGCCCCACGTTTGGGTTGTTTAAATGTGCATGGCTCTATATTACCGCGCTGGCGCGGCGCTGCACCTATTCAACGCGCAATTTGGGCAGGTGATGAACAAACCGGCGTAACAATAATGCAAATGGATGAAGGGCTAGATACCGGCGATATGCTACATATCAGTCGCTGCCCTATTAGCACGACAGAAACTAGCGCTAGTTTATATACAAAGCTTGCTGAGCTAGGTCCAGACGCGTTAATTGAAACCATTAATAAATTAGCTAATGGCGAGCTCACCCCTGAACCTCAAAATGATGAACTTGCTAACTACGCTAAAAAGCTTTCTAAAGAGGAAGCTAATATCGATTGGTCAATGAGTGCACTGCAAATTGAGCGAAACATTCGCTCTTTTAATCCATGGCCAGTGTGCTTTACCCAAATGGGTGGGCAAACAGTAAAGATTTATCAAGCGCAGGTTGTGCTGCAATCAGGTGATCCTGGGCAAATTTTATCAAGCGATAAGAATGGCGTAGTAGTGGCGTGTGGCGAACACGCTTTATGTATTACGCAATTACAGCCGCAAGGTAAAAAACCAATGGCAATTAACGACTTTTTAAATGGTCGTAGTGACTGGGTTACCCCTGGCACAATATTAGGCGAAAACAATGAGTAATGTTCCAAACGTACGAGCGCTGGCCGCTGAAACTTTATATAACGTAGTTGATAAAGGCGCATCGCTTAATCAAGAACTTCCATTTGCAAGCCAAGGCTTGCCGCCTAAAGATAAAGCGTTGCTACAGCAAATTTGTTATGGCGTTTTACGCTACTTACCGAGCCTTGAAAATTACTGCCAACACTTAGTAGAGCAGCCATTAAAAGGTAAACGTAGAATATTTCAGTTTTTATTATACGTAGGTATTTATCAACTGCAGCATATGCGCGTACCACCACATGCTGCAATTTCAGAAACTGTAAACGCACTGGCTCAACTGCGCGCTTTAGGATTAAAAGGGCTGATAAACGCCATTTTACGTAGTTTTCAGCGCCAACAAGCAGAGCTTGAAGAAAAAGCGAAGCTTATTCCGGTATGTTTATACAACCATCCAAATTGGTTTATTAAACAGGTGCAAACAGCCTACCCAGATAGCTGGGAAGCACTACTTGAAGAAAACCAGCAACAAGCACCTATGTGGCTTCGTGTAAACCAAGCACAATTTAGCACGCAAGAATACAGCGAAATGCTTAGCGCTAACGATATTGAACACACCTTAAACCCTGACTTTATTGATGGGATTAAGCTTGCCAAACCACGTGATGTATTTTCGTTGCCTGAGTTTGATACAGGTGCATGTTCAGTACAAGATGCTGCAGCACAGTTGGCAGCCCGCTTTTTAGAACCTAAAGCAGATGACTATATTTTAGATGCCTGTGCCGCCCCTGGCGGAAAAACATGTCATATATTAGAGCTTGCTGATGCTGATGTACTTGCACTTGATAGCGACTCAACTCGCCTTGAACGTGTTAAGCAAAACTTAACTCGTATTGGCTTAGGTGCAGACCTACAATGCGGCGATGCATCGCAACCACATACCTGGTGGGACGAAAAATTATTTGATCGTATTTTGCTTGATGTGCCTTGTTCAGCCACTGGCGTAATTCGCCGTCACCCTGATATAAAATGGTTACGTCGCGCATCAGATATCGAAGACTTAGCTAAGTTACAAAACGATATTCTTGATAGCATTTGGCCACTGTTAAAACCAGGTGGCACATTGGTATATGCTACGTGTTCGGTTCTTCCACAAGAAAACCAACAGCAAGTTGCTAAGTTTTTAGCTAATAACGATGATGTAGAACATATACCTCTACACGAAAATGATACCGTAACAACTCCAGGTTTGCAGTTACTGCCCGGTGAAAGTGATGGATTTTATTACGCTAAGCTAGTTAAAAAAGCCTAATAGCCGTACACTAAATAGTTAGCCATTTATGAAACATTAAATGGCTATTTTTTTAATTAAATTATGATCAATACCACGGGTAAATAATGAAAATAATTATACTCGGTGCCGGGCAAGTTGGTGCTACGCTTGCTGAAAACTTAGTTGGCGAACAAAACGAAATTACCGTTGTTGATATAGACGGTAACCGATTACGTGAACTTCAAGATAAGTACGACTTACAAGGGGTTATGGGCCACAGCGCGCACCCTGATGTATTACGCCGTGCAGGCGCTGAAGATGCCGATATGATTATAGCGGTAACCAGTTCAGATGAAGTGAACATGGTTGCATGCCAAGTGGCGTACAGTATTTTTAAAACGCCCACTAAAATTGCCCGCATTCGCTCAGAGCAATATTTAAAATACCGCGAAAAACTATTTCAAAACGATGATTTACCAATCGATCATTACATTGCTCCCGAAGCACTGGTCACTAAGTATATTCGCCGTCTAATTGACTACCCTGGTGCTCTGCAAGTATTGCAGTTTGCTGATGGCATGCTCTCGTTAGTAGCCGTAAAAGCTTACTATGGGGGTTTATTAGTAGGTTATGCGTTATCTGCACTTAAAGAACATATTCCTAATGTAGAAACTCGTGTTGCCGCTATTTATCGTCAAGGTAAAGCAATCAAACCACTGGGTACCACCGTTATTGAAGCCGATGACGAAGTATTCTTTATTGCCGCTACAAAACATATACGCGCAGTAATGAACGAGCTACAAAAACTTGAGCGTTCGTACAAAAAAATTATGATAGCTGGTGGCGGTAACATTGGGGCAGGCCTTGCCCGCTCACTTGAAAAAAACCACACCGTTAAACTAATTGAACGCAGTAAAGAACGTGCCGAGCAACTCTCAGAAATGCTCGATAACACGGTCGTTTTTTGTGGTGACGCATCTGATCAAGAACTGCTCTCAGAAGAGCATATTGAACAAGTCGATGTATTTATTGCCGTAACCAACGACGATGAAGCAAACATTATGTCGGCCATGCTTGCAAAACGTATGGGCGCACAAAAAACCATGGTACTTATTCAACGTGGAGCTTACGTTGATTTGGTACAAGGCGGCGAAATAGATATTGCCATATCGCCACAACAAGCAACTATATCAGCGTTATTAACGCACGTACGCCGTGGTGATATTGTTAACGTGTATTCACTGCGTAAAGGCGCAGCAGAAGCCATTGAAGCGGTTGCTCATGGTGATGAAAACACATCTAAAGTTGTTGGGCGCGCGATTGCCGACATAAAACTTCCTGCAGGTACAACCATTGGGGCAATAGTACGTAATGACGATGTGTTGATAGCTCACGATGATACAATTATTATGTCGGGCGATCATGTCATCATGTTTTTAATCGACAAAAAACACATTACCGTTGTAGAAAAACTATTCCAAGTAAGTGCTATATTCCTTTAACTAGTTACTCTAATTAGTTAATTTAATACACAAAAAAGCCGCTGACTAAGGCGGCTTTAATGGAGTATGCTTAAATATTGATTACTGTACTTTTGAAAACTCTTCTTTAGAGATTTCACCATTACCATCAGTATCCAAATCATCAAAAATCTTTACAAGCTGAGGGTTAACCTTTGCTTCTTCCATTGTAATAGCACCGTTACCATCTGCATCAAAAGAGGCAAAATCTACTGCGGCATATGCTGCTGATGAAGATGCTAAAACGATAACTGCAAGTGTTGTATTGAATGTTTTCATAATAATATTCCTAGTAATATGGGAAGTCCTTTTCAAAGATCCCTGACTGTGAAAAATGTTTAATCTGAAAAGATTAATTAGTAGTTAGCGAATTCTTCTTTAGAAAGCTCGCCGCTACCGTCGGTATCTAGCTCAATAAATTCAGCCATTAAATCTGTATCGACTGCCGCTTCGCTTGGGCTAATTGTGCCGCTACCATCGATATCAAGGCTGTCAAAATCTGATGCTGCAAATGCAGCGGAAGAAGATGCTAGTACTATAAGTGCTAATGCTTTATTTAAATGTTTCATAACTTAATCCTTCAATGTTCTATCAAAAAAATTGCTTCGTTTAACTTAAAACGTAATTTTTCACTTCATTGTTATCCTCTTTCGTAAGCTCCCTTGCCTACTTAGGTGTCTTTGGCAACTCAGGATAAATACTTTTTAATTAAGCTTCTGAAAATTCTTCTTTTGATAACTCACCATTTTGGTCAGTATCAAGCTCAGAAAACATGCTCATTAGCTTTGCATCTACTGATGCTTCTGCTTGGCTAATTGTGCCACTGCCGTCTACATCCAGTGTGTCAAAATCTGTTGCAGCAAAAGCGGCTGAAGAAGATGCAATAGCGATAAGTGCTAAAGTTTTATTAATACTTTTCATAATATGTATCCTTCAAATTTATGTGTGTGCGATTAAGTATTTCACTTTGAATCACGATTTCGTTCAGTACACTTAGACTATTACAACTTAGATGCCAACATTTAAAAGCTATTAATTTTCAATAAGTTAAATATAAAACGTACAACAAGAAGGCGTTTTTAGAATAGTTATTGTTGCCCTTTAGCAACACGTTTTAAAGAGATGATATTAAAGTCATTAAAAACATATAGTTATGTTTATATAAAAAGATACATTTTTAAATGTACGGTTTTAAAAGGAGGGATTTAAAATAATAATTGAGATAAATTTTAACGAGGTAGCTTTAATAACAAAAAACAAGCTGTAAAAAACAATACGTAATCAATTGTTTTATTTAAATAATAATTTTAATTATGAAAGAGAGAAAAAACATTTTATAAATACTGACATAAAATGCCTTTTTGTTGCAAATAAGCGAAAACCTATTTATTCAACGGTAGGCTCAAGCGCAGAAGGGTCTATAAAATGCTCTTTCATAAAGGCTTTCATTTCATCCTCGCTTGCTAGTAGCTTAATTCCACAGTGCACGCCTGCGGCATGCTCTTTAACACTGCAAATTTCACCTTCAAAATCTTTATCACTGCTATTAAGTACGACAGTGCATTGCATATCTTTAATACTTTCAACTTGCTGATCGCCTCTAATATCAAACATTACACCAGTGAGTGAAATGTCTTTAATAAGGCCTTCAAGTACCCTATCGTCACTTAGTTTTAGCTTTGCAGGTAATAAGGTAGGTATGCGTGTTTGTGAGCGTAGCGCAAATAACTGCACTTGCTTTGGAAAGTTTATAAACACGAGTTTAGCGGGATGAGAGGCTACCGACATAATTTGCTGGCGAAACGCAATAACTTGCCCACCACTACCTTCAATAAGCGCTCTTACAACAACCATTACGCCATCACTTAAATAGTCACTCGCCGCAGGTAAACGCTTTGCATTGGGATAATTTAAAATAATAAACTGTTTATCGAGTAAACCAACTAATTCAGTTTTAACACGCTTACTGCTTGTAGGTGTTAATATTTCTAGGTCGACTAAGCTGCCTACACTTATATGCTTTAGCTTTTCTAAATTTGTTGGCATATCCCTTTCCCAATAGTTCGTAATTTAAAACTTAAGCCGCTCGTTTATCCACGCCAAAAAGTAGGCGTAAATAACACTAATAAAGTAAATATTTCTAAACGACCAAACACCATTGCAATGGTAAGCAACCATTTAGCACCATCGGTTATAGCGCCATAATGCGATGCTACATCTCCCAGACCTGGACCTAAGTTATTTAAACAAGCCGCAGTGGCTGAGAACGCAGTTATGTTATCCATACCCGTGCCCATAAGCGCTAACATAATAATAATAAACACCAACGCATATGCAGAGAAAAATCCCCACACGGCTTCTACTACTTTGTCTGGCAACGCCTTTCGACCCAGCTTGATTGAATATATAGCCCGTGGGTGCACCAAACGATTAAGCTCACGCACACCCTGCAAGTACAGTAAGAACACGCGCACTACTTTCATACCACCACCAGTAGAGCCTGCACAGCCACCAATAAAGCTCGAAAATATAAGTAAAATAGGTAAAAACAAAGGCCATGTTGAAAAGTTATCAGTAGCAAAGCCTGCTGTTGTACTCATAGAAACAGCCTGAAATAACGCCTGATCGAGGGTTTCATCGCCATTAGCAAATATTTCGTTAGAGGAAAGTACGGTAAAACAAATAACCACCAGCGCTAATTGAATACACAAAAACACCTTAAACTCAGGGTCTCGAATATAAACTTGTACGTTTCGACTCGCCACTGCAGCGTAGTGCAGGGAGAAGTTAACAGCGGCAATAATTAAAAAGAACACACAAATAAAGTTAATTACAGGGCTGTCAAAGTGCCCCATGGAAGCATCATAAGTAGAAAAACCACCTATCGCCACCGTTGAGAATGCATGACATATAGCATCAAACCACTCCATACCTGCTGCCCAATAAGCCAGCATACAAGCAATAGTCAGCGACACATAAATATACCAAAGGTGCTTTGCTGTATCGGCAATTCGCGGGGTCATTTTGGAATCTTTTACAGGCCCAGGTATTTCAGCGCGATATAACTGCATACCACCAACACCTAGCATGGGGAGTATAGCAACAGCGAGTACGATTATACCCATACCACCAAACCACTGGAGTTGCTGGCGATAAAACAATACCGATTTGGGTAAATACTCAATACCGGTAAGTACTGTAGCGCCGGTGGTTGTTAAGCCAGAGAATGCTTCAAACACCGCATCGGCGAGCGATAAATTAGGTTCTTGTAAAAATATAAGCGGCAATGACGCAAACGCCCCAAGTACCAACCAAAACAAAACAACAATTAAAAAGCCTTCACGTGCTTTTAAGTCACCGTTTTCATGGCGGTTTGGGTAATAAGCCATCATGCCAATAACAACACTAAAGATAAATGCTAAAACAAAAGGAACACCACCACCGTCTTTATATATTAAAGACACCAGTGCCGGAGGCACCATGGTAATACTAAACAGCGCAACAAGTTGGCCAAGAATTTTTATGATGGTACGAAATTGCATTTAGCTTGTCGCTTTTATTATTAGTAAATTCAGGCTGAGTAGTATCAGCCAAATTAAATAGGGTCAGTATGCATTACATGCAATTTGTGTAGGTTATTACTCTTTAATAGTTAACTCAACTGCGCCGTGACTTAAATCAAAAATATCTTTGATTGCTTGCTGAGCTTCGCGGCTATCTATTGTAATCACCCATTCAATATTAGCAGTAAATTGCTTATCAATATTAAGCACTTGATACTTTGTTTTTAATAACTGCTCAATCGCACCTTGCATGCTGTACTCGCTACTCCCTGTAATTTCAACACTGGGAACTTTAAGTACCGTTTGCAATTTTACTAATGCATTATTTAATGAGCCACCATAAGCACGTACTAATCCGCCCGTGCCTAATTTTATTCCGCCAAAGTAACGTGTGACTACAGCTGTGATTTCGCCAAGGCCTGAACCCACCAGCACATTTAACATAGGTTTTCCTGCAGTGCCATTTGGTTCACCATCGTCCGAAAAACCATAAACATGGCTGCCACCGGGGTTGCCTGCCACATGTGCCCAGCAGTTATGACGCGCATCGCTATACTTTTCTTCAATGCTTTTAATAAATGCTTTAGCTGAATTTAAATCGGGGGTATGTGCAATGTGAACTATAAACGTACTTTTTTTAATTTCTTCTTGATGAAAAACGTCAGCAGCGGGATATTTATATTCAGACATATTTTAAACTTGTAAAAAGGGGGCCAAAAGGCCCCTTTAAATAATGTACGTATTTTAACGTGTATAAACTAATTAGTGTTAACTAGAATTAATCGAGCGCTAAATCTCGAGTCATATTTTCTAAGCTATCTTCGTGAACAATAATGTTATCTTCAATACGAATACCGCCAAATGGTTTAAATGACTCAACCTTTTCCCAATTAATAAATTGCTTATTATCGGTTTGTGCTAAATCGCTAAGTAGTGAATCAATAAAATATAAACCTGGCTCAATAGTAAATACTTGGTTTTTTTCAATCAGGCGAGTACAACGTAAGAACGGATGCCCTTCAGGCGATGGTTGATGTGTGCCCTTTTCGTCACTCATAAAACCGCCCATATCGTGTACTTGTAAACCAAGATGATGCCCTAGCCCATGTGGGAAGAAAGTAGAGGTAATTTTACGCTCAACAATTTCCTCAGCGGGTAGGTTAACAATTTTAAAGTCACTGAGTATTTGTGCGATACGGTTATGGCATTCAACGTGTAAATCACCATAAAGCATACCCGGCTTTAAACCTTTACCTAACTCGATTTGTTGAACCGTCATCGCTTGTACAAGCTCAGCAAACTCACCCTGCTTTTTAAAATCATACGTACGAGTAATATCAGCAGCATAACCATTAAAGTTTGCACCAGCATCAATTAAAAATGAGTTATGAGTGTGTGGCGCTTTTGGATCAAAGTGCGTGTAGTGCAAAATAGCGCAGTTTTCGTTAAGCGCAACAATGTTGCCGTACGGCATTTCATTTTCGCTTTGACGTGTTGCCATTAAGTACGCTTGCTGAATATCGAACTCGCTACCACCATTAAAGAATGTGTCGCGTGCAGCTTTATGCCCATCTACTGCAATGCGGTTAGCGTTGCGTAAACATTCAAGTTCGTACTGCGTTTTATAAGCGCGGTGGTAATGAAAATAGTTAAGTACAGGCTCAGGGTTCATAATACTAAAACCAAGTGCTTGCGCTACTTCAATATATTCGCCCATGTAAGCGTATTTAGCTTTGTCGTATGGTAATAACTTTTCAACTTGATCAGGCTGAAGTAATAGCTCTATATCAAAGTACTCAGCCCAAAAGTCACGAGGCTCTTCTGGTACTTTATGCCAAAAATCTACTGGACGATAAAATATTAGTTTTGGTTTGTCGCTGCCATTTACCACAATCCAGCAATGAGGATTATCAATAACCGGTAACCACGCTTTAAACTGTGGATTAACTTTAAATGGATAATACATATCATCTAAAAACTGGCGCTTAGCTTGGCCTGAATGAATTACTAATCCTTCTAACCCTTCGCTATTACAAATTGTACGAGTACGCTGTTGCAGTGTTGCAATATGTTCGGCGTATAAAACGGCTAATTTACCCATTGTTAATCCATCTGTTAAATTTAACTTGCTCTGAGTCTACCACTTAAACACTAAGCGCTCAAAAAAGGGGGATATTTAACATGTAAACATCCCCCTTATTAATACCTATACCTATCGTGTTAAGTTATTGGTCGATTGGTATCATATATTCAACCGCCCATTTTCATTTCGAGTAGCGGCGCTAATACATTACCTTCTCGGCCCATTCTTGTATGGTAAACCTGCCTGTACGCAAATACATTTTTTACGTAATCGCGGGTTTCGCGATACGGAATAAGCTCTACCCATAACTCAGCCGGAATAGCGTCATCAGGTAACCAACGCTTTATACGGTGATAACCCGCATTATAAGAAGCCGTAGCCAGCACCTCATTGCCATGGTTTTTCTTTTTTAAGTACTGTAAGTAACTAGTACCTAGCCTAATATTTGTTTTAGGTTGATATAAACGACTACTTGTCACACTGCCTTTATTTACATACTCAGCAGTACTAGGTAATAACTGCATTAAACCACGTGCATTAGCATGCGAGCGTGCATCTGGCGCAAAAGAGCTTTCGCGCCTTGCAATAGCAATACTCCAGGCAACATCTATCTTGCTACGTTTACTGTAGCGCTCAAAAACATCTTGAAACGCAAACGGAAAACGTTGCTCTACGTTATCCCACGCTTTAATTTTTGCTAAAGTAAAAATAGTACTGTCGTGCCAACCTAAATCGGTAGATAGTTGTGATGCTGCTAGCTTTTCTTCATTGCTAGACGTATCCGTTAAATAATTCCACTCACGGCGCGCCGACGTAAAGCGCTCAATATCATAAAGTGCTTTTGCACGCTTAAAGCCAGGTGCATTACTTACTTTATCTACAAGCACCTTATCGACTACTAAAGGTTGATTATTTAAATCAACGGGCAAACCTAAACGTGCTGCTGCTAAAAAGCCGTAATAATCACGATTAGCCGCTACTTTTTTCCAAATATCGTCTGCTTTTTGTTGCTCGCCACGTTTAGCATAGCTATAAGCTAACCAATATTGCTGGCCAAGGCTTAAATCCTCTTTTCCTGTAAAAAACGCAGCAATCCCTTCCCAATCTTGGGTTTTGAGCATATTGCCCAGTTGCCATTGAATAAGCTTGCTGTCTAATCGCTCTTTCGGCACTTTATTTAGCCAAAAGCTCGCTTGCTTATGCCCGCTTGAAGCAAGTGACAATGCAAAGGTGTAATACACGTCAGCTTTATCTTCATCACTATACTTAAATATTTTTTCTAGTTTTTCCCATGCTTTTAAAGCAAGCTCTTTATCGCGCCAAACCAAACGTTTAACACCATAAATTGCTATTTGGCCTTCTTTAGCCGACTTATTTTTATATCGATATAATCCAGCTGCCGTGCTTGGATCTTTTCGCACTTTTAGATATAAATCAGCTAAGTAACGATCCTTACTTGGCAATAAAGTTTTTAAGTAAGGTAATAAGCTTTGCGTCCCGCCTTGTGCAGCAAGTGTTACACGCTTCCAAACCGTTTCTTCTTTCATGTAGCCTTTTTTACGCCACGTAGAAAACAAACTATCACAGCCATTAGGTTGCGATTTACCAACGGCCCATAAGTCGGTCACCTGATTTAGAATCGCCTTTTCAGGCGCACCCAAGTCGAGCTGAAAATCTAAATAAGTACAGGTAAGCCCAGTATTAGAAGTTTCACGGTAGTTGCGTATATACGCCGCTTTTTCGTTGTTCTCTTTTAAATACTCCAACCACGCTTTGCGCACAGGCCACTCAAGCGGTGTATGCTGATATATATTTAAATAGTCTTCTATCTCTGCCTGATGCTTAATACTCGGGTGACGTTGCCAATATGTTTTTTCAACATACGGTTTTAACGGATGATTTAGGTTACTAACCGCTTGTTTAAAGTCTTGGTAACTTCCGTACCTTACTTTTTTTTCGGCATCTAAAAAGGCATCGTTATCGATACTTGCCTCGGCAGAGTGAAGAGGGAAAATGAATGCAGCTGCCGCAACACTTAGTAAATATTTTTTCATAATGTCCTTTAATAAAAATTAAAGTAGTGAATAAAAACTTTTCAACCACCTTAGCACCAAACCAGCTATATTTTAACCAGTCGATTGTAACCGAGTTAAATTTTTCGTTGCATTTTTAATTTAAAGCAAGCACACTGATTGAAATGCAAACTCATCGTACCAGTCTTAGTTCGTCAACTAGGGAGAATAATAATGTTATATAAAAGCGATTCCTTTGAAGTTAGCTTCCTAAAGGAAAACATCGCCGAGTTTAAGTTTTGTGTTGCAGGTTCTGTAAACACATTATCTCAAAAAACTCTTTCAGATTGCGCAGCAGCATTAAAAGAATTAGCTGCCAATACTGATATCAAAGGCATGATTTTTACCAGTGATAAAGACCACTTTATTATTGGTGCCGATATCTTCGAATTTTTACCTACATTTACTAAACCTGAAGAAGAATTAGTAGTGTGGATCAAAAACGCAACCGACGTTTTTGATGCAATCGAAGATTTACCATTCCCAACTCTAAGCGCTATAAACGGTATGGCACTTGGCGGTGGTTGTGAGTGGGCACTTGCTACCGATTATCGCGTGGCAAGCGAAACAGCTAAAATGGGCTTACCAGAAGTTAAACTTGGCATAATGCCTGGTTTTGGTGGCACAGTGCGCTTACCACGTATCATTGGCGCCGATAACGCGATGATGTGGATTACCTCAGGCGCAGAAAACCGCGCAGCAGATGCCCTTAAAGTAGGTGCGTTTGACGCGGTAGTTAGTGCTGACAAACTTTTAGAGTCAAGTGTATCAACACTTGAACTGGCGATTGCTGGCAAGCTAGATTGGCAAGCAAAACGTAACGTAAAACTACAGCCACTTAAATTAAACCGTGTTGAGCAAGGCATGAGCTTTGCTATGGCAGAAGGTATGGTAATGGGTAAAACCAAAGGCCACTATCCTGCACCGGTTATGGCTGTACGTACTATTAAAGCAGCGGCAAACTGTACTCGCGATGAAGCAATGGCAATCGAAAACGCTAACTTTGCTAAATTAGCACGTACACCAGAAGCAGCTGCACAGACAGGTATATTCCTAGCTGACCAATACATTAAAGGTAAAGCACGTAAATTTGCTAAACAAAGCGATGTAGAAATTAAACAAGCCGCTGTATTAGGGGCTGGTATTATGGGTGGCGGTATTGCATACCAGTCTGCTTATAAAGGCACACCTATTATAATGAAAGACATCCAACAAGATGCGCTTGATTTAGGTATGGGTGAAGCGTCTAAGTTATTAGGCGCAAAAGTTAAGCGTGGCCACATGCCAATGGAAAAAATGTTGGCAACACTTAGCAAAATTAAGCCAACACTTAACGCGTCAGACCTACAAAGTGCCAACATTATTGTTGAAGCCGTTGTAGAAAACCCTAAAGTTAAGCAAGCAGTACTCGCTGATCTTGAAAAGACCATGCCAGAAGGTACGGTACTTACTTCAAACACATCAACTATTTGTATTGATTTACTAGCACAAGCGCTAGATAAGCCAGAAAACTTCTGTGGTATGCACTTTTTCAACCCCGTGCCAAAAATGCCATTAGTAGAAATTATCCGTGGCGCAAAAACCTCAGATAAAACAATTAATGCAGTAGTTGATTACGCACTTAAATTAGGTAAATCGCCAATTGTTGTTAACGATTGCCCAGGCTTTTTTGTAAACCGTGTTTTATTCCCTTACTTTGCAGGTTTTAGCAAATTAGTGGTTGAAGGCGCTAACTTTGCAAAAGTAGATAAAGTAATGGAAAACGTATTTGGCTGGCCTATGGGTCCGGCTTACTTACTTGATGTTGTAGGTATTGATACAGCATTCCATTGTACTGGCGTAATGGCTGACGGTTTCCCTGAGCGTATGGCGCGTGCTGATAAAGACCCTGTGACTATTTTTGCCAACGAAAAACGTTTTGGTCAAAAGAACAAAGCCGGTTTTTACAAATACGAAACAGATCGTCGCGGTCGTCTTAAAAAGTCTCATGACGAGACAGCAGTTGAGCTACTAAGCCCAATTACAGACGCACCAAAAGAATTTGATAAACAAGAAATCATCGACCGTTGTATGATTCCAATGATTAACGAAGTGCTACTGTGTTTGCAAGAAGGCATTGTTGCCTCGCCGCAAGAAGCAGATATGGCATTAGTTTACGGTGTTGGTTTCCCTCCATTTAGAGGCGGCGCGTTCCGTTACTTAGATCAAACTGGTTTAGCTAACTTTGTTGCAGCAGCAGACAAATACGCTCACCTAGGTGCGATTTACCAAGTATCTGAGCAAACTCGCAAGTGGGCCGAAGAAGGTCGTGTTTTCTATAAGGTGGAAGGTTAATATCATGAATAATCCAGTAATTGTAGATTGTATCCGCACACCAATGGGTCGCTCTAAAAGTGGTGTATTCAAACATAAACGTGCTGAAGACTTAAGCGCACATTTAATGAAAGGCTTACTTGATCGCAACCCAGCAGTTGATCCAGCATCAATTGACGATATTTATTGGGGTTGTGTACAGCAAACATTAGAGCAAGGCTTTAACGTAGCACGTAACGCAGCATTACTTGCCGGTATCCCACACAGCGTACCTGCTGTAACGGTTAACCGTTTATGTGGATCGTCAATGCAAGCATTGCATGACGCTGCACGCGCAATAATGACAGGCGCTGGCGACACTTACCTAATTGGTGGTGTTGAGCACATGGGTCACGTACCTATGACTCACGGCAACGACTTTCACCCAGGCCTTGCAACAACGATTGCACAAGCATCGGGCTCAATGGGTTTAACAGCAGAATACCTTGCTACGCTTCATGGCATTAGCCGTGAGCAACAAGATGAATTTGCTTACCGCTCACATCAACGTGCACAAGCGGCAACTGTTGAAGGCCGTTTTCGTCGCGAAATTTTAGCAATGGAAGGTCACGCAGCAGATGGTTCGCTTATATTAGTTGAAGACGACGAAGTAATTCGCCCAGAAACAACAGTAGAAGGCCTATCAAAGCTTCGCCCTGTATTTAATCCTGCATCGGGTACGGTAACAGCCGGTACGTCTTCTGCACTTTCTGACGGCGCATCTGCAATGTTAGTAATGAGCGAAGAGAAAGCAAAAGAACTTGGCTTACCAATTCGTGCGCGCATTAAAGCAATGGCAGTCGCTGGTTGCGATCCATCAATTATGGGTTACGGCCCAGTACCAGCAAGTAAAAAAGCACTTGCTCAAGCCGGTATTACAATTGATGACTTAGGCGTAGTAGAGCTTAACGAAGCCTTTGCAGCACAATCATTACCTGTAATGAAAGATTTAGGGTTAATGGATGTTGTTGACGAAAAAGTGAATTTAAATGGCGGCGCAATCGCACTTGGTCACCCACTGGGTTGTTCGGGTTCGCGTATTAGCACATCGCTTATTCACTTAATGGAAGATAAAAATGTACGATACGGTTTAGCAACTATGTGTATTGGTTTAGGCCAAGGCATTGCCACTGTATTTGAACGTGTTCAAGACTAATTAGTTTTAAACATGTAAAACCATCTTGGTGATTAAAAAGGCGGACTGATTTTATTCAGTTCGCCTTTTTTATTAGCTTTAATTAAGTGAAAACGACCCTTTATCAAACAAGCATGTAACAGCGTAATTA
The DNA here is from genome assembly GCF_011378705.1 of Pseudoalteromonas sp. SA25. NCBI lineage: Bacteria > Pseudomonadati > Pseudomonadota > Gammaproteobacteria > Alteromonadales > Pseudoalteromonadaceae > Pseudoalteromonas > Pseudoalteromonas sp. SA25. The sequence goes on from NZ_WTKV01000031.1 coordinate 22,196, forward strand.
TGTGATCGGGCGTATTATTAAATAAAGTCTTTTGCAGTAATAAAGTTTCAAATAATATGGGCATATTAAGATAAGTAAAATAGTTAAATTACACTTAAAATTGCGTTAAACTCCCAAACTTATTAATTGCTATACCTAAGCACTCGCGTACACAGCAATCACTTTAATTAAACAGGCCAATTTATTATGAGCTTTGATAATCCCGATCACCAATTAGATGCCATAGGCCTTCGCTGCCCAGAGCCAGTAATGATGGTACGTGCTGCTATTCGTAAAATGAGTGATGGTGAAACGTTATTAATAACTGCTGATGACCCGTCAACAACTCGCGACATTCCGAGTTTTTGTACGTTTATGGATCACACGCTGGTGGCGAAAGATGCAGCAGAAGCACCGTATAGGTATGTGGTGAAGAAAGGGCTTTGAAATAGCGTAGGTTGGGTTGAGTTTTACGAAACCCAACCAACGTATTTAATAACCACCAAAATAGTTTTATTCGCCACACATGTTGGGTTTCGTTTCACTCAACCCAACCTACATAAAAATTACTTCTTTGTTATCGTCACTTTCGGCTCATCGTAGTCACTGTAATCAATACTTACTATGTACGTGCCTTTTATTGCTGGTGTATAACTAAAGTAGTTATAAATAGTATTACAGTCTGCGATAGCTGGTTGGCCGAGTATTAGGCTTTGCCCTGCTGGTTGTGCGTCGCTGTAACCACAGTTGTAGCCTTCACTAAAATCGACATCAGCTATTTTAAATTCGTACACTTTACCAGGCGTCGAAAATTTCACTTGTGCTTGATAAAGCGCTGGACCAACTGGCGCAAACTGATACTGGGGTTCTGCATCCCACAATGTAAAGTCGCCACGTAAGTAAATTGTGCGGTCAAGCTCTTGCTGTGGCAATACATCGTTAATCGAAATTTGGCTTGTACAGGCAGTAAGCAAACCAGCAATTGCTAAGGTTAAAATTCGTTTCATAGAAATCATCAATGGGGTTTCCTTTGCATACAGTGAAAACTAAAAAGCCAGCAAAACGCTGGCTTTTAAAATTGCTAATCGGTGTTATTTTTGTAAAACAGAAATATCCGCAATACCTAAAAACAATCCGCTTAACTGGCTTAGCAGCGCAAGACGATTTTGCTTAACAGCTTCATCGTCGGCCATAACCATTACGTTGTCAAAAAAGTTATCAACACTTTCGCGAATACCTGCCAATTGGCTTAATGCCTCTTGGTAGTTTCCATCTGCGTAAAGTGGTGCAAGGTCAGTGGCAAATTTTGCTACTTGTGATGCCAATACTTTTTCAGCGTCGTCGCTTAATAAGCTCTCATCAACACTACCTTGGCTGGTAATGTCGTTTTTAGCCAGAATGTTACCTACACGCTTATTAGCTGCTGCAAGCGCTTCTGCTGCGTCTAATGTACGGAAGTGGCTTACGGCTTTAACACGGCGATCAAAATCAACAGGTTTAGTCGGACGACGTGCAAGCACTGCTTGAATTACGTCTACTTCAATACCTTCGTCTTGATACCAAGCACGGAAGCGCCCTAGCATAAATTCAAATACGTCAGTTGATACATTTAAGTTAGTTAACTTGTCGCCAAACAATGTTTGCGATTTAGCTACTAGGTCTAAAATATCAAGTGGTAGTTCTTTTTCTACCATAATGCGAAGTGCACCAATAGCAGCACGACGAAGAGCAAATGGGTCTTTGTCACCTTTAGGTGCCTGGCCTATACCAAAAATACCCACCAGCGTATCAAACTTATCAGCAATAGCTACTGCACAGCTAATTAAGTTTGTAGGTAAGTTGTCGCCTGCAAAGCGTGGCATGTACTGCTCGTTTTGCGCTACGGCTACATCTTCGGCTTCACCATCGTGGCGAGCGTAATGCATTCCCATTACACCTTGCACGTCGGTAAATTCCATTACCATTTCAGTCATTAGGTCAGTTTTACTTAATAAGCCTGCACGCTGTGCTAGTACTTTATCAGCACCTAATTGCTCAGCAATGTAACCTGCAAGCTCACTAATACGCTGAGACTTATCTTTAAGCGTACCAAGTTGCTTTTGGAACAATACGCTATCAAGCGATTCTAATCGGCTTTCTAGAGTTTTCTTTTTATCTGTTTCAAAGAAGAACTGTGCATCGGCTAAACGCGGGCGCACTACTTTTTCGTTACCAGAAATAACCACACTTGGATCTTTACTTTCTATGTTAGATACAAACAAAAATTTATTTAAAAGTTTGCCGTTTTGATCTAATAACGGGAAGTATTTTTGATCGTCTTTCATGGTATAGATTAACGCTTCGGCTGGTACATCTAAAAATGCTTCTTCAAATGTTGCCGTTAAAGTAACTGGCCACTCTACAAGTGATGTTACTTCTTCTAGTAAATCTTCATCCATAGCAACAATAGCGTTAACTGCTTTTGCAGCTTCTTCTATTTGTGTACGAATTTGCGCTTTACGTTGTTCGTAATCAGCAATAACGTAGGCAGATTTAAGTACGTCAAAAACGTCATCTGCATGGTTTATACTAATTTTTTCTGGGTGGTGAAAACGATGACCCTGAAGCTGGTTAGTTATTTTCTTACCAAGGATCTCACCTTCAAGTAACTCATCACCAAACAAAATAGTTACCGTATGCACAGGACGAATAAATTGTGTTTTATTCGCGCCCCAACGCATTGGTTTAGGAATTGGTAATTTAGCCAACGCTTTAGTAATTGCACCTGTCATTAGCGTTTTAGTTTCTTGCCCTGCTACTTTAGCAATGTGCAATAACCATGCGCCTTTGTCTGTTTCGAGTGTTTGTGCATCTTTTACTTCAATACCACAACCACGTGCCCAACCCATTGCTGCTTTTGTTGGGTTACCGTCACCGTCAAATGCAGCTTTAGTTGCTGGACCGCGTTTTTCAACTTCTTTGTCTTGTTGCTTAGCTTCAAGCGCTTTTACTTGTAAACCTAAACGACGAGGCGATGCATACCAGCTTACGCCTTGATGTGCTAACTCTAGTGTTTCAAGCTCTGCAGTTAAGTTTGCAGCAAAAGCTTCTGCTAATTTACGCAGCGCTTTTGGTGGCAACTCTTCTGTGCCAATTTCTACTAATAAATTTTGTGCTGACATACTTACTTATCCTTACACAGCGGGAAACCAAGCGCTTCGCGTTTGTCATAGTAACTTTGTGCACACGCTTTTGATAACGCACGAACGCGTAAAATATAACGTTGACGTTCGGTTACCGAAATTGCGTGGCGTGCGTCTAGTAAGTTAAATGCGTGCGATGCTTTCATTACTTGCTCGTAAGCCGGTAGTGGTAAGTTTGCTTCAATTAACTTTTGGCTCTCTGCTTCACATTTATCAAACTGAGCAAATAAGTCTTCTACGTTTGCGTGTTCAAAATTGTAAGTAGACTGCTCTACTTCATTTTGATGGAACACGTCGCCGTAGGTTACGCGCCCTAGTGGACCGTCTGCCCATACTAAGTCGTAAATACTATCTACGCCTTGAATGTACATTGCTAAACGCTCTAGGCCGTAAGTGATCTCACCCGTTACTGGTGAACACTCAATACCACCAACTTGTTGGAAGTAGGTAAACTGCGTTACTTCCATGCCGTTTAACCAAATTTCCCAACCTAGGCCCCACGCACCTAACGTAGGTGATTCCCAGTTGTCTTCTACAAAGCGAACTTCGTGAGTTAGTGTATCGATACCCATAGCCGCTAAAGAGCCTAAATAAAGCTCTTGGATGTTATCTGGCGATGGCTTTAAAACTACCTGAAATTGGTAGTAGTGTTGTAAGCGATTTGGATTTTCACCGTAGCGACCATCGGTAGGACGACGACACGGTTGCACGTATGCACTCGCCATTGGCTCTGGACCAATAGACTTTAAAAAAGTTTGCGGGTGAAATGTCCCTGCGCCCACTTCCATATCAAGTGGTTGAATAATGACACAGCCTTGCTGCGCCCAATAATCCTGTAAAGCCAGGATCAAACCTTGAAAGGTTTTTACGTCATATTTTTGCATATTTGGCTTTTTACTATCTAAGAAGTAGCGTGAAAATTACCCTTAGTATACCGTGTGTACACTCAGGTTTTAAGCAGTTTGTGTAATTGAAGAAAATAAAAAAGGAGCCATTAGGCTCCTTTTTCTATGTAAGCAATATTTTTTACACGTCTAAGTTAACTACACGTAGTGCGTTCTTTTCAATAAACTCACGACGAGGCTCTACTTGGTCACCCATTAAGGTCGCAAATAATTGATCCGCGCCAACAGCATCTTCGATCGTTACTTGTAACATACGGCGAGCACTAGGATCCATTGTGGTCTCCCAAAGCTGGCTTGGGTTCATTTCGCCCAGTCCTTTATAGCGTTGAATATAGATCCCGCGCTTCGATTCTGTGATCAACCATTCCAAAGCATCCACAAAGTTATCAACAGGTTTTGTTTTCTCACCACGTTGAATATATGCACCTTCGCTAAGGATGTTTGCGATGTTAGTACCAGTCACAGCAATGCGTTGGTAGTCACGTGACGCAATAAAGTCATAATGAAGTACGTGTGCTTTATCTACACCGTGCTGACGAATATTCACAACCGGGTAATACATATTACGCTCAGCATCATGCTCTGTACCAGCATGGAAAATAGTCGCATCTTCATCACGTGCAATCAGGTCGTCAACCAACACTTTAGTCCAAGCAATTACTTTAGCTTCATCTGAAAGGTCATCAGTTTTCAATTCTGTTTGATAAATTAAGCGTTCCATTACCGTGTTAGGGTATTTACGCTTTAAACGCTCAATTACTTTAACTGTGTTTTGATAATCGTGAACGATTTCTTCTAGTGCTTCACCTTCAAGAGCAGGTGCATCTGTACTTGCATACAACGCTGCACCATTAAGAGCAAGCGATGTTAGGTATTCAACTAATGCAGGGTCATCTTTAATATAACGCTCTTGCTTACCTTTTTTCACTTTATAAAGTGGTGGTTGAGCAATGTAAATATAGCCGCGTTCTACAATTTCAGGCATTTGGCGATAGAAGAATGTTAATAGTAACGTACGAATGTGAGAACCATCCACGTCCGCATCGGTCATGATGATGATACGGTGGTAACGTAATTTCTCAGGGTTATATTCGTCACGACCAATACCACACCCTAATGCAGTAATTAGTGTTGCTACTTCTTGTGAAGATAACATTTTATCAAAACGTGCTTTTTCTACGTTTAAGATTTTACCTTTAAGCGGAAGAATAGCTTGGTTTTTACGGTTACGTCCCTGCTTGGCTGATCCGCCAGCAGAGTCCCCTTCCACTATATATAGTTCAGATTGGGCAGGATCTTTTTCTTGGCAATCAGCTAGCTTACCAGGTAAGCCTGCTAAGTCCATTGCACCTTTACGACGTGTCATTTCACGGGCTTTACGCGCCGCTTCACGAGCACGTGAGGCATCAATAATCTTACCTACAACAATTTTGGCATCAGTTGGGTTTTCTAATAAAAACTCAGTGAATTTTTCAGCCATTGCTTGTTCAACTGCAGACTTAACTTCACTTGAAACGAGCTTGTCTTTAGTTTGCGATGAGAACTTAGGATCAGGAACTTTAACACTAACAACAGCCGTTAAGCCTTCACGGGCATCATCACCGGTAGCATTGCTGGTTGTTTTAGCTTTTTTGTTAAAGCCTTCTTTTTCCATGTAGTTATTAAGTGTACGTGTTAGCGCTGATCTAAAACCGGCTAAGTGAGTACCACCATCACGTTGTGGAATATTATTTGTGAAACAGTAAATATTTTCTTGGTATGCATCATTCCACTGCATTGATACTTCAACGCTAATACCATCTTCTTCACGTTCGTGAGTAAAATGGAATACACCTTTATGTATAGGTGTTTTATTACGGTTTAAGTATTCAACGAAAGCTTGAATACCGCCTTCGTATTTAAAGTGGTCAGATTTATTTTCTTCACGTTCATCATTTAAAATGATGCTCACACCTGAATTTAGGAATGAAAGCTCGCGTAAACGCTTGGCTAAAATTTCGTAATGAAAATCTAAGTTTGTGAATGTTTCACCACTTGGCCAAAAACGTAGTTCTGTACCAGTCGTGTCCGATTCACCAATAACAGCTAAAGGTGCATCTGGAACACCCATAGTGTAAAACTGCTCATGAAGTTTACCTTCACGGCGAACTGTAAGTTTTAGCTTTTCTGAAAGTGCATTTACAACAGAAACACCAACACCGTGTAAGCCACCTGATACTTTATAAGAGTTATCATCAAACTTACCACCGGCATGAAGTACCGTCATAATAACTTCGGCTGCTGATACGCCTTCTTCTTCATGGATAGAAGTTGGAATACCACGACCGTTATCTCGTACTGAGACAGAACCGTCTAAGTGAATCGTTACATAAATATCATCACAATGACCTGCTAAGGCTTCATCGATCGAGTTATCAACGACCTCAAACACCATGTGGTGTAAGCCTGTGCCATCATCGGTGTCCCCAATATACATTCCAGGACGCTTTCTTACTGCGTCTAATCCTTTAAGTACTTTAATACTCGACGAGTCATAATTCTCAGACATGGTTAATCCCACTTATCTTGTTATTAGGTTGCCATGTTTCACGTGGAACATTTGTAGTTCTCGTTGCATGGGTTCCACCACAGCAGAAATACTTTCAGACAAAATTGAAGAGATAAAAATTTGAGAACTGCAGTGAGCAAGTAATTGTCCCACTTTCTCTTTTGTATCTTCGCCTAACTCTGAAGGTAGATCATCTATTAGCAATATAGATTGCTTATCTGTCTCTGACTCAATTAAGCTATTTTGCGTAACTTTTAACGCATATAATAGTAACTTCAATTGACCGCGTGAGAATGTATTCTCCACACTGTTGCCAGCGACACTAAAACTAAAATCGGCCTTATGAGGGCCTTTACTTGTAAATCCTTGGCGAGCATCTCGCTCAAAGTTTTGCTCTAACGCATCTGCAAGAGATTCGGTCTCTTTCCAGCCTGCGTTAAAGGTCATTTCTAAATCACGTACAAGCGTTAATTCTGCACACATTTTATCAAAAAACTGCTGCTTAAACCTACTTATATACGCCAATCTTAATTTATTTATTTCTTCAGCCAGTCTAACAAATTCTTTGTCCCAAAACTTAATTTGGTCAAAATAATTCTTGGGCTTAGTTTTTAACAATGCATTACGTTGTTTAAGTACTTTATTGAACGATTGCCATAAAAAAAAGAACTCATGTTCCACGTGGAACAAACCTAAATCTAAAAACTTTCTGCGCTCTTTAGGCCCACCAAAAAATAAAGAATAACTCTCTGGTGTAATAATTTGCACTGGCATGAGTTGAGCTAGTTCGGATATTTTACGGCTCGCCTTACCTTGAATTTTTAAATTAGTTTCACCCGTTTGGGTTTTACTAATACCAATTGGAATAGATAAGTCGTGTATTGTTTTGCGCCCGTGAATTACAAACTGCTCTTGCTGATGCGCGATAATACTTTTGTGTTTTGGAGTACGAAAAGATTTGCCGTGAGAAAGGTAATAGATAGCCTCTAAAAGGCTGGTTTTTCCGCTGCCATTTTCACCATATATTATATTAACGCCGTTAACTGGTTCTAGCGTCAGCGCCTCAATATTACGAAAATATTTGAGGCTCAAATGACTTAAGCTCATTATGTATTTGTAGTCTTATAAACGCATAGGCATAACAACGTACATTGCTTCTTCATCGCCTGCACCTTCAATTAATGCACTGCTGTTTGAGTCGGCTAATGTAAATAGTACGTCTTCTGTTTTTAATGTGTTTAGTACGTCTAATACGTAAGACACGTTAAACCCTATTTCTAGGTCGGCACCTTCGTAACTTACTTCAACAACTTCTTCAGCTTGTTCTTGCTCTGGGTTGTTGGCCGTAATTTTTAATAAACCATTTGATAAGTTTAAGCGTACGCCACGAAACTTTTCATTAGATAAAATAGACACTCGTTGGAACGCATTACGTAACCATTCTCGGTTAGCTGTAATTACTTTGTCGCCACCACGTGGTAATACACGACGGTAATCTGGAAAACGCCCATCAACCAGTTTACTTGTAAATGTAAACTCAATATCAATAATACGGATATGGTTAGCACCAAACTGAATTGTTACCAATTCATCGTCAGCTACCATAAGGCGCATAATTTCTTGCACACCTTTGCGAGGTATAATTAATTGACGTTGAGTATTAAGCGATTGCGTTAATTGCTTTTGCGCTATAGCTAAACGGTGACCATCTGTTGCTACTGTTTTTATGTCGGTATTATCTACTTCAAACGACATACCATTTAAGTAATAACGTACGTCTTGATTTGCCATCGAAAAATGCGTGCTTTCGAGTAACTTACGAAGCTCTAAACGAGTTAGTTGAAATTCAACCTCTCCATCCCACTCTTCTAAGTTAGGAAAATCATCAGCCGATAAAGTCGTTAATGAAAAACGGCTTTTACCACTGGTCAAAAGTAATTGATGCTCTTGCAAGCTTAAAGTAATGTCTGAACCATCTGGTAGACTTTTACAAATATCGAGTAACTTTTTAGCGGGTAACGTTAGTTTTGTATCGGCAATATCATCACCTACAAATACGCCAGAAACTAGTTCAATTTCAAGGTCAGTACCCGTCATTGAAAGTTGTCCGTTTTCTACCACTAACAAAACGTTAGATAAAATTGGCAACGTGTGTTTGCGCTCTATTGCGCCCGACACTTGCACCAATGGCTTTAAAAATTGTTGTCTTGATATTGTTATTTGCATAATAAAGTCAGCCCTAAGATGACAATGTTCTTATTAAGTTTTGGTAATCTTCTTTAATTTCGTGGCTTTCGTCACGTAGTGATTTTATCTTACGACATGCATGTAATACGGTCGTATGATCGCGTCCACCAAATGCGTCACCAATCTCAGGTAAGCTGTGATTAGTTAATTCTTTAGATAACGCCATAGCTACTTGGCGCGGCCTCGCTATAGAGCGGCTGCGGCGCTTAGATAACAGGTCTGATATACGAATTCGATAGTACTCAGCAACAGTGCGCTGAATATTGTCTATGGTAACCAGTTTATCTTGCAAGGCAAGTAAATCGCGTAGCGCTTCTTTTACAAAATCGATTGAAATAGGACGACCGGTAAAGTTCGCATTAGCGATTACACGGTTAAGTGCCCCCTCTAGCTCACGAACATTTGAACGTAATTTTTTGGCAATAAAAAAAGCAACTTCGTGTGGTAAGTTAATCTTACTTTGCTGGGCTTTTTTCATTAAAATAGCAACGCGTGTTTCAAGCTCTGGTGGCTCAATCGCAATTGTTAATCCCCAACCAAAACGTGATTTTAGCCTGTCTTCAACGCCTTCAATCTCTTTAGGGTAACGGTCAGAGGTTAAAATAATTTGTTGGTTGCCTTCAAGCAATGCATTAAAGGTATGAAAAAATTCTTCTTGTGAACGCTCTTTGTTAGCAAAAAATTGAATATCATCAATCATTAATGCATCAACACTACGGTAATAACGCTTAAATTCTTCTATCGCATTATTTTGAAGTGCCTTTACCATGTCTTGAACAAAGCGTTCTGAATGCATGTAAACAATTTTAGCATCTGGCTTATTTGCCATAATGCCATTACCTACTGCATGTAATAAGTGAGTTTTACCTAAACCAGTACCACCGTATATAAATACAGGGTTAAAAGCAGAGCCAGGATTGTCGGCAACCTGTGTGGCCGCAGCTTTTGCTAATTGGTTTGATTTACCTTCAACAAAGCTATCAAAAGTATAGTTTTCTTTAATGTTAGATTTGTAACCTGACTTAGGTGCAGGTTCAACAACTGGCTTTTGCTCGCGAGGCTGTTGTTTTGCTGAAGCGTGTGCACTTGGTGCCGATTGAGTTTCTATAACCGGTGCAGCTTGTGCATTTAATAAAGGTTTACTACCTACATCAAAACGTAGTTTTGGTGCTTCAACACCACAAATCTCTACTAGTAATTCGTTAATTCTATTTAGGTACTTTTCTCTCACCCAATCAAGCACAAAGCGATTAGGTGCATAAATCGTCAAGGTATCTTCGGTACTTTCTGCTTGTAGCGGTCTTACCCACATACTGAATTGCTGCGAAGGCAGCTCATCTTGCAATACATATAAACAACTTTGCCAAACCGACAGATACACAGTTAAACTCCCAGAGATATAATTTTTATTCCCGCACATCATTAATGATTATAAATCATACATTTATTGCGTTCAAATGGTCCAATAAGCGACCCAAGACCGCGTATTATGAAGACACTTTATCCACAAGTAAAAGATTGATTTTTATAAAATTGTTGATATCGATGTATAAAATCATTAACAATCTGATTTAAAACAGTTTTTATTTTAGATCCTGAGAGGAGATCATAACAAAATAACACCAAGATCGCGAACCAAATTTACGATCCAATTTACTTTTCCCCCGCTTTTATTCACTTTTTATACAGGGGCTGTGGAAAACTTCTTATTTATGATGATCCTAACAGATCGCCTTATATGATCTCTTATATAGTAGTAGGTGGGTTATATACCCTCAACGTAATTATGATTGACTTTACATTACTTACTCTATAATATCTCGCGCTCGCAATGGCACCTATGCCAGGATCGCGACCTGTATAGGATGTTTTAACTTTAACCGATCGGATGAGATTGTTATGAAAAGAACTTTTCAACCTAGCGTTTTAAAACGCAAACGTGCACACGGCTTCCGTGCTCGCATGGCAACTGTAAATGGCCGTAAAGTATTAGCACGTCGCCGCGCTAAAGGCCGCAAAGTTCTTTCTGCTTAATTTATAAGTGGAAGACTTTAGCTTTGGCAGGGAGTTACGTCTGTTAACTCCCTCGCATTACTCTCGCATATTTAATGAACCCGCTCGGGCTGCAACTCCTTTCTTTACTCTATTAGCTAAACCAAATGACCAAGAAAAACCTCGGTTAGGTCTTACTGTTGCTAAAAAACGCGTAAAAAAGGCATGCCAACGAAACCGTATTAAACGTCTCGCTCGCGAAAGTTTTCGTTTAAATCAACACTGCATCGATAATATTGATATTGTGCTTATGGTTAAAAATGGTATTGATGAGCAGTCTAATGAAGAAATAACCAAACAACTTACTAAATTATGGCGAAAAATTAACGAACGCTGTAAACCAGGTGCACCTAAACCGCCACCTTTTAAGAAACGCCCAAACAAATCAGCTAAATCTAACAAACAAACCTAATTGCAATAGAATTGCAGGGTTAATTAATGTATCTTTAGCTCACCTTTTAATCATGCATTTAAATTTTCTAATTGAGTCTTTAAATACATGATATCTATCTCACTAAACTTAAGTAGGGGCATAAACATCATGAGGTTACTTAAACCACTTGTTGCTTTACCAACTTTTTGTTTAGTGTTATTTATCCGCGGTTATCAAAAGTGGATTAGCCCGCTGTTAGGTCCGCATTGTCGTTTTAATCCAACCTGTTCTAGTTATGCTATTCAAGCAATTAAATTGCATGGATCGGTAAAAGGTAGTTGGTTAGCTTTAAAACGCATATTAAAATGCCATCCTTTACATTCAGGCGGAAACGACCCCGTTCCTGAAAAATTAACCCATATTAACCACCAACACGAGAAATAAGAGCTGTTATGGAATCGCAACGCACGTTTTTATTAATTGGCCTAATGCTAGTGTCGTTTTTATTGTTCCAAGAATGGGATAATGATTACAACAAGCCTAAAGTCGATCCAAGTGCCACAACACAAACACTACAAGCAAATTCACCAGAGTCGGATGATTATATTCCTTCATCGTCAGATTCAGAGTTACCTGCTTCAGCAACTTTAGCTAAGCGTTCAGTTATTGAAATTACAACTGACGTTTTTAAAGTTAAAATTGACACCAAAGGCGGTGACATTGTTGAAACAGACCTTCTTCAATACGAAGAGACAAAAGGCAGTGACACGCCTTATATGCTTCTTGGTCAGCTTGATGGTGGCAAACAATACTTTTCACAAAGTGGCTTAATTGGTTTAAATGGCCCCGACGGATCAGCTAATGGTCGCCCTACTTATAGTACCGAACAAAAATCATATACCTTAACGGGTGATGAGCTTCGCGTTCCACTTCAGTTTACTGATAGTAATGGTGTTAGTTTTACTAAAACGTATGTATTCAAAAAAGGTCAGTATGACGTAGGCTTAGAATACAAAATTAACAACACTACCAGCGCACCTCTTCAAGTACAGCTATACACGCAAATTAAGCGTACCGTACAAGAAAAAGGTAGCATGGTTGATCAAAACTATTTAGGTGCTGCATACGGTACTGATGAAGAAAAATACGAAAAGTATAGTTTTTCAGATATGGCTGATAAAAACCTAAATAAAAGCACACAAGGTGGTTACGTTGCCTTTATTCAACATTACTTTGTAAGTGCTTGGGTTCCAATGCAGGATCAATCAAATACACTTTATAGCTTAATTACAAAAAGTAATGCCGCTATTATTGGTGCTAAAGATCCCGCTGTAAATATTCAAGCTGGTAGTGAGCAAATACTAACTGCTACTTATTATATGGGCCCGAAAGAGTCAGATATTCTTGAAGCTATTCACCCAGACCTAGACCTAACCGTAGATTACGGTTGGTTATTTTTTATCTCGCAACCTTTATTTGTATTGCTAAAATGGCTACACAGCATTTTAGGTAACTGGGGTGTAGCAATTATTGCCATCACTATTATCGTTAAATCGTTAATGTACCCACTTACTAAAGCGCAATACACTTCAATGGCAAAAATGCGTGCCCTACAGCCTAAAATGGCAGCCCTTAAAGAAAAGTTTGGTGATGACCGTCAAAAGTTCGGCCAAGCAACTATGGAAATGTACAAAAAAGAAAAAGTTAACCCAATGGGTGGCTGTTTCCCTATTTTGCTACAAATGCCAATTTTCTTAGCCTTGTTCTACGTATTCTTAGAGTCTACTGAACTTCGCCATGCTGAATTCATTTTTTGGTTAACTGACCTTTCTGCGAAAGACCCGTACTACGTATTGCCAATATTATTTGGTGCGAGTATGTTTGTAACGCAAAAGCTACAACCTATGACGGTTACTGATCCAATGCAGCAAAAAATGATGACCTTTATGCCGGTTATCTTCTCTGTATTCTTCTTATGGTTCCCATCTGGTTTAGTTCTTTACTGGTTAGTGTCTAACCTTATTTCTATTGTCCAGATGTTAATCATCTACCGTGGCATGGAAAAGAAAGGAATTAAAGTAAGAGGCTAACTAAGCTCCTACTTATATAAAGGCGACTTCGGTCGCCTTTTTTATTGCCTGTTTTTCACCACAGCTATTCGCTACAAATAAATCGATAGGTTACAATACGGGCATAAAGTTACTCATCGTTGGCAAATTAATAGCATGATCAATCAAGATACAATTGCAGCACAAGCAACAGCACCTGGACGTGGTGGTGTTGGTATTATTCGCGTTTCAGGTAGCCTTGCTAAAAGTGTCGCCGAAAAAGTAGTAGGTAAAATACCTAAAGTTCGCTACGCCGATTATGTGCCATTTAAAAGCCTTGCTGGCGAGCAACTTGATCAAGGTATTGCCATTTACTTTGCAGGTCCTAACTCATTTACTGGTGAAGACGTACTTGAATTACAAGGCCACGGCGGTCCTGTAGTACTGGATATGTTACTTAAAGAAATTAGTAAAATAGAGGGCGTTCGTTTAGCAAAGCCTGGTGAGTTTTCTGAGCGCGCATTTATGAATGACAAGCTTGATTTAACACAAGCAGAAGCCATCGCCGACTTAATTAATGCCACTAGCGAGCAAGCCGCTAAAAGCGCCCTACAGTCTCTCCAAGGTGAATTTTCTAAGCACATAGAAACACTCGTAGAAAAAGTAATTCACCTACGTATGTATGTAGAAGCGGCAATAGATTTTCCTGATGAAGAAATTGATTTTTTATCAGATGGTAAAGTGTCAGGCGACTTAGACGCGATTATTACTCAGCTTAACACTGTAACCAACCAAGCCAAGCAGGGCAGCATCATGCGCGAAGGTATGCGTGTTGTTATTGCAGGTCGCCCTAATGCGGGTAAATCAAGCCTGCTTAACGCTCTAGCCGGTCGTGAAGCCGCAATCGTAACAGAAATAGCCGGTACCACTCGCGACGTACTACGAGAGCATATACATATAGATGGTATGCCACTGCATATTATAGATACAGCAGGCCTACGCGAAAGCCCAGACAGAGTAGAACAAATAGGTATTGAGCGTGCATGGGATGAAATAAACCAAGCCGATCGCGTTTTATTTATGCTTGATGGCACTGATACTATAGATACTGACCCGCACAAAATTTGGCCTGAATTTATGGCAAAATTACCAGAAGGTATGGGGGTTACGGTCATCAGAAATAAAGCTGATTTATCGGGCGACATAGTCGGAATGGAGCAAGAGCAACAATACCCGGTCATCAGCTTAAGTGCTAAAAATGCTGACGGTATTGAACTTGTTCGCGAGCATTTAAAAGCTTGTATAGGCTTTCAAGGCGCAACAGAAGGTGGCTTTATGGCGCGCCGTCGTCATTTAGATGCATTAGAAAGTGCTGCGTATCATTTAGAAACGGGTAAAACACAGTTAGAAATGCACATTGCTGGTGAAATACTCGCTGAAGAACTGCGTTTAACACAGCAGTATTTGAATGAAATAACCGGTGAATTTACCTCAGACGACTTACTTGGCAAAATATTTAGCTCGTTTTGTATTGGTAAATAAACACCCTATTACAGATATATTTTTATTATAAGAGCACTTAGGTGCTCTTTTTTTATGTAAAATATTCTGCTGTAAAATATGTATTTATACACCTGATGTCTGCAAATTACTGCCAATAAAATCATATCCAAAACTATCTTTATTACGTGCTAAGAGAGGTCATATTATATAGAGTAGACAATACTGAGAGTGCTTATTGAGGAATTAATAGCACAAATCACACCTATTATTAAGGTTAAAATCGATACATTTTTAAACAACCGCACGCTTTAATAGCGTTATATGTCATACAAAAAGTAGTTATAAATGGCTTCCTTATACTTACTTTAGCGCACAAAAATGCACTAAAACACACCTGATACACGCAATAAATGATGCTATTCGCTCAATTAAAGAGCTAAAAAACACTGATTAGTACTCTAAAAAGCTTACTTTTGACAACATATAATTTGATAATCACTGTGATTTTTAAATAAAATAACTCAACTGCTAAGTATTCAAAACTTTTGATCTGCTAACTCCACCAGCAAAATTAATAAAAATAGCAGCTCTTAATTCGCATAAAATTAAAAATACCGAGATCACTTATCCACAATACCTAATTTTCAGCTCAAATAAATACCAAAACTAGGTAAATCAGTCGCAAAAACCTCATGATCAATTGTAATTTATCTATTTATGAACTTATTTTTAATTAATTTCATTAGATCTGCTTTATTAGATCATTTTAAAAAATTATTTTCGATCTAAATTTAAGGTTATCAACAGGCTTTATATCCACATTATGATCAACATGTATTTTTAATTGAGATATTTACAATTTAATTTTTTACTGACAAGTAATATCAATAACTTAGCGAATATAAAACAACCTAAAAAATAGTTTAAGCAGAGCTTTCCCCACTGTTATCAACAACTTGATCAGAAGATTACATTTAAAGATAATTTGTTAAACACTATATTATCAACAACTTAAAGACACAATTTTGAATGAGTGTAAAATTACCGCAAAAATAGTTATAC
Source organism: Pseudoalteromonas sp. SA25 (assembly GCF_011378705.1). Taxonomy (NCBI): domain Bacteria; kingdom Pseudomonadati; phylum Pseudomonadota; class Gammaproteobacteria; order Alteromonadales; family Pseudoalteromonadaceae; genus Pseudoalteromonas; species Pseudoalteromonas sp. SA25. The sequence goes on from NZ_WTKV01000031.1 coordinate 38,095, forward strand.
AAAAAAGCACTCTTAACTTTACTGTCATCCTCACTCAGTTATCATAGGCGGCAATTAAAACCAATGTGATCACTAATATTCATGAGTTCAGTAAATCTTATTGTCGGCAGCCAAATGGGATCAGCCGAGTATGTTGCAGAGCAATTAAGCGACGCGCTTAATAACCTTGGTATTACTACGCAACTACATGATCAACCTGAATTTAGCGATATTGATCAGCAAAATACCATTTGGTTAATCTGCACATCAACTTATGGTGCAGGTGATTACCCTGAAAATCTTATTAGTTTTGTTGAAGATGTAACTCAAGCAGATGATTTATCTGAATTAAAATATTCAGTAATCGCTTTAGGCGACACTAGTTATGACACTTATAACCTAGCAGGACGTAATATAGATGCCTTATTAACTCAAAAAGGCGCTATAAAAGTAGCAGAACGTTTAGAGCTTAATATTCTCGATGAAGCACTACCAGAAGACACTGCATTAACATGGTTAGACTCTTGGATAGCTCAAACAGGCATAAAATAGATAGATCAAGTAAAAAGTTATATATAAAGTTACCCACAATTTACTAATAATTTAATAGGTTTTGTGGATAAAGATTGAATAAACTGCGTTTTAAAGCATGCTTATCCATTGGATAAGATCCAACTGATTCAACCCTGTGCATAAAGTGCCTTTTTGATCAGAGCTTATTTGCTGGATGATCCGATCATATTAACACCTTTAGATCTGATCTAATTTCATGTTTTAAATGAAGATCTAAACCTTATCAACAGAAAAGTTGATCAGTAGTAGTAATAGTAATAAAAGATCTCTTTAAAAGATCCTTTATATTATTAGAGATCACATACTTAGATCTTGCCCTTTGTTTAATCATTTATCTTCTGCCAATTTCTAGGTAGAATACGCTCCCTTTTGAAGTTTACCGGTTTGATTTAAGTAGGATCCCATTAATGATTTTTCACGAAAATTTTGACGTTATCGTAGTAGGTGGTGGACATGCTGGCACTGAAGCCGCATTAGCAGCTGCCCGTATGGGGATGAATACCCTGCTACTGACTCACAATATGGATACCCTTGGTCAAATGTCTTGCAACCCAGCAATTGGTGGGATTGGCAAAGGTCATTTGGTAAAAGAGATCGACGCTCTTGGTGGTGCAATGGCACAGGCCATTGATAAAGGCGGGATCCAATTTCGTACACTAAATTCTTCAAAAGGACCTGCTGTTCGTGCTACTCGAGCACAAGCAGATCGCGCTTTGTACAAAGCGGCTATTCAAACAACATTACAAAACCAAGATAACCTTAAAATTTTTCAACAATCATGTGATGATCTTATTGTTGAAAACGATCGTGTTACTGGCGTAGTAACTCAAATGGGTTTACGTTTTAGTGCACCAAGTGTTGTTTTAACCGTGGGTACTTTTTTAGGCGGCTTAATTCATATTGGTTTAGAAAATTATAAAGGCGGTCGTGCAGGCGATCCTCCTTCAATCGCTTTAGCTGATCGCTTACGTGAACATCCATTTAGAGTTGATCGTTTAAAAACAGGTACACCTCCACGTATTGATGCACGTACTGTTGATTTTACAAAAATGGAAGCACAGCCTGGTGATACACCAACTCCTGTGTTTTCGTTTATGGGTAAACAATCAGATCACCCACAACAGATACCGTGTTACATAACTTACACAAACGAAAAAACACATGATGTTATTCGTAAAAACTTACATCGCTCACCTATGTACTCAGGTGTTATTGAAGGTATTGGTCCACGATACTGCCCTTCAATTGAAGATAAAATTGTTCGTTTTGCAGATAAAGATAAACATCAAATATTTGTTGAGCCTGAAGGTTTAACATCATACGAATTATACCCAAATGGTATTTCGACTAGTTTACCGTTTGATGTACAACTTGAAATTGTGCAATCGATTACAGGTTTTGAAAATGCACATATTTGTCGACCTGGCTACGCAATTGAATATGATTACTTTGATCCACGTGATTTAAAACAATCTTTAGAAACTAAATTTATTGAAGGTTTATTTTTTGCGGGTCAAATTAACGGTACTACCGGCTATGAAGAAGCGGGTGCACAAGGCTTAATTGCAGGTATGAATGCTGCACTAAAAGTACAAGGCAAAGATTCTTGGACACCACGTCGTGATGAAGCTTACGTTGGTGTATTAATCGACGACTTAGCAACACTGGGTACAAAAGAACCATACCGCATGTTTACCAGTCGTGCCGAATACCGTTTATTACTTCGTGAAGATAATGCTGATATTCGTTTAACTGAAAAAGGCCGTGAGCTAGGTTTAGTTAATGACGAACGCTGGCAGGCATTTAACGAAAAAATGGAAGTAATCGAAAAAGAGAAGCAACGCATCAAAGATACGTGGATTCACAAAGATCACGCCGTTGTAGAACAAGTAAATGCATTACTGAAAACACCGCTTACACGTGAAGCAAGTTTAGAAGAATTACTTCGTCGCCCAGAGATTCGTTATAACGATCTTATGGCTATAGAAGGATTAGGATCTGAATTTACAAACAAAGCGGCACTTGAACAAGTTGAGATCCATACTAAGTACGCAGGTTATATTGCGCGTCAACAGGATGAGATCAACAAACAGCTTCGTCATGAGCAAACAATTTTACCAAAAGAGTTTGATTATAAAACCGTATCTGGTTTGTCAAATGAGGTAGTTGCCAAGCTTATTGAGTCGCGTCCTGACACTATTGGTCAAGCATCGCGTATTTCTGGTATCACCCCAGCGGCGATTTCGCTATTATTAGTGTATCTGAAGAAGCAAGGCTTATTACGCAAATCCGCGTAACGGTAAGGGTACATAGTGTTACAGCAACAATTAACTACATTGTTAGCGCAAACTGATATTGCGCTAACAGAAAAACAACAGCAACAGCTAGTTCGTTACGTCGAGTTATTGAATAAGTGGAATAAGGCTTATAACTTAACCTCAGTACGCTTACCTGAAGAAATGATGATTAAGCATATTATGGATAGCTTAGTTGTTGCGCCTCACTTACCCGGTCATCATTATATTGATGTTGGAACGGGTCCTGGATTACCGGGTATCGTATTAGCAATTGCATTACCTAATACACATTTTGTGTTATTAGATAGCTTAGGTAAACGTGTACGATTTTTAATGCATGTTAAACATGAGCTTGGTCTTGATAATGTAACCCCGGTTCAGTCAAGAGTTGAAGAATATCAACCAAGTGTTAAATTAGACGGCGTACTAAGTCGTGCTTTTGCTTCATTACAAGATATGGTTGACTGGTGTTCGCACTTAATCGATCATTCGGGTAAATTTATAGCACTTAAAGGCGTGTTCCCTAGCGAAGAGCTAGAGTCACTACCTGCAGGCGTTAAGTTTGAGCAAAAAATTGCATTAGAAGTACCTAATTTAGATGCACAACGACATTTAATTATTCTTTCTAAAGACTAGGGATCAGAGACACCGTGGCAAAAGTCATCGCATTAGCAAATCAAAAAGGTGGAGTGGGTAAAACTACAACCGCTGTTAACCTCGCTGCGTCTATGGCTGCAACGAAACGTAAAGTGCTGTTAATTGATCTCGATCCGCAAGGTAATGCGACTATGGGGAGTGGCGTAGATAAATATGGCGACGTGCCAACTATTTACGACCTACTTATTGAAGATAAACCTATAGAAGACGTTATCATTAAAGAAACGTCTGGTGAATACCATATGATTGCTGCAAACGGTGATGTAACCGCTGCAGAAGTTAAATTGATGGAATTATTTGCCCGTGAAGTGCGTTTACGTAATGCACTTGAAAAAATTCAGGACCAGTACGAATTTATTTTTATCGACTGTCCACCCTCTCTAAATATGTTAACTGTTAATGCAATGGCCGCAGCTGATTCTATTTTAGTGCCAATGCAGTGTGAGTATTATGCACTTGAAGGGTTAACCGCATTAATGGATACGATTACGCAGCTTGCTAAGTTAGTGAATCCTAGCTTACAAATTGAAGGCATACTTCGTACTATGTACGACCCGCGTAACCGTTTGGCAAATGATGTATCAGAACAATTAAAACAACATTTTGGCGATAAAGTATACCGTACGGTGATCCCGCGTAATGTTCGTTTAGCTGAAGCACCTAGTTTTGGTACTCCTGCTATGTACTATGACAGGGCATCAAGTGGCGCTAAAGCATATTTAGCACTCGCTGGTGAAATGTTACGCAGAAAAGAAAAAACAGCGTCCGTTGTCGCCTAACTTTGAGGTAAAAAAATAACATGTCTGCTAAAAAACGAGGTTTAGGCCGAGGACTCGATGCACTTTTAAGTTCGTCAAAGCCTGCACCAAGCCCAAGCAAGGAACAAGACACATCAAACGTGACTGACGCTGTGCAAAATGCCGCGGCTAATAATAGTGAATTACAAAAACTTCCAATAGAGTTTTTACACTCTGGTAAATACCAACCTCGTAAAGACATGTCTGAAGAGGCGCTAGAAGAGCTTGCTAGTTCTATTCGCTCACAAGGTATTATTCAACCCATTGTTGTGCGCCCTATTGCACACAATAGCTTTGAAATTATTGCTGGTGAGCGTCGTTGGCGCGCAGCGCAAATAGCTAAGCTTGAAACAGTACCTTGTATTATTAAAGATGTACCTGATGAAGCTGCCGTTGCGATTGCACTGATAGAAAATATTCAGCGTGAAGATTTAAATGCCATGGAAGAAGCAGTTGCACTTAATCGTTTACTAATAGAATTTGAATTAACACATCAGCAAGTAGCAGATGCGGTGGGTAAATCACGTACGACTGTAACTAATTTACTGCGTTTAAATAACTTAAATAGTGATGTAAAAATTCTGTTAGAGCATGGCGATATTGAAATGGGCCATGCTCGTTGCCTGTTAGCCCTTGAAGGTGAAGCGCAGTCAGATGCTGCTCGTTTAGCTGTCGCTAAAGCATTAACAGTTCGAGAAACTGAAAAGCTCGTACGTTCAATTTTAGAACCTTTACCTGCTAAAGAAATAACCGAAAAAGATCCAGATGTTAAGCAGTTAGAACAACAACTCGCTGAAAATCTAGGTGCTAAAGTAGAGATTAACTACAATAAAAAAGGCAAAGGTAAACTGGTTATTTCGTATACTAACCTAGATGAACTTGACGGCATTTTAAATCGTATCAATCACGACAATACCCACCATTAGTTTTCTACATGTCTAAAAAGGGACATTTGTAGCTATTTCGTGTTACAAAGCATCTACTCAAGTTGCAAAACTGGCAGGATTAAGTATAATTTCGCCAGTTTTCACACCCTAACAATTAGAACGCAATAAAGGTTAACTAAACGTGACTGATAAGTTAGCGAGTCCATATCGACTTGCCGTATTAAAGTTAATTTGCCTTCAGGGTGTTGTAGCATTAGTTGCTGCTGTAATTATTTTTTTTAGTTCGGGAGTCAATGCCTCGCTTTCATCACTCGCTGGTGGAGCTGTAGCAGTACTTCCGCACTTTGTATTTGCACTTTATGCATTCAGATATATGGGTGCAAGTCGAGCAAATCAAGCGTATGCCTCGTTGAAACGCGGCAACGGATTAAAGTTTATGCTAACAATTGTATTGTTTGCGCTAGTACTGAAGCATTTCCCGGTAATTTTATTACCCTTTTTTAGTACTTATATACTGGCGCTCTTTACTGGATTGTTCGCACCCGTTTTTTTTAAACATTAACTTTTGGGATATAACATGGCAGCAGAAGAAGTTACTCTATCTGGCCATATCCAGCACCATTTGACCAATGCTAAGATGTGTTCGACCGATACAGGTCTCGCCTTCAATAAAGCATGTACGGACAGTGGATTCTGGACATGGCATATAGATACCCTTGCATGGTCTATCGGTTTAGGTCTTATATTTTTATGGATCTTTCGTAGTGCCGCTAAAAAATCAACACTAGGTGTACCTGGGAAATTTCAGTGTTTTATTGAAATAATCGTAGAATTCGTTGGTGACAACGTACGCGATACTTTCCATGGTAAAAGCAAGCTTATTGCACCATTAGCCTTAACGATTTTCGTTTGGGTGTTCTTAATGAACTTAATGGATTTAATACCTGTTGATTTCCTTCCAGCATTTGCAGGTTTCGTTGGTGAGACTGCATTTGGTATGGATTCACACGATGTGTACATGAAAATTGTACCAACGACTGACATTAATATGACTTCAGCGCTAGCGCTGGGTGTATTTATACTAATGGTTGGCTTTTCAATCAAAATAAAAGGTATTGGCGGGTTTATTAAAGAGTTAACGCTTCATCCGTTCAGCTCAAATAACATGTTTGTTCAAATTATTTTGATACCATTTAACTTATTACTTGAACTGATTGCACTCGTTTCTAAACCGTTTTCATTAGCACTACGTTTGTTTGGTAACTTATATGCTGGTGAGTTGATTTTCATCTTGATCGGCGCTATCGGTTTTATGCAACTACCGTTGCACTTTGTTTGGGCTGTATTCCATATTCTAGTTATTACATTACAAGCATTCTTATTCATGATGCTTACAATTGTATACCTAAGCATGGCAAGTTCAGATAATCACTAATTTTTAGATTTACAATTTTACTTTTACTTTTAACTTTACAATTGAAACTTTGGAGAAATAAATGGAAGCTTTAGAATTATTAACAGGCTTAAAATACATCGCAGTAGCTTTACTAATCGGTTTTGGTGCAATCGGCACAGCAATCGGTTTTGGTAACATGGGCGGTAAATTCCTTGAAGCATGTGCGCGTCAACCTGAGCTTGCACCTTCGCTACAAGTTAAGATGTTTATTCTTGCTGGTCTAATCGATGCTGTAGCAATGATTGGTGTTGGTATCGCTATGGTATTGTTGTTCGTACTTTAATTTTATTCTTTGAACAGCTTACTATTTAAGGAGGAGCGGTTGTGAATTTAAACGCCACTCTTATCGGTGAATTGATTGCGTTTACGGTGTTCGTATTATTTTGTATGAAATACGTATGGCCACCACTAAACGGTGCAATTGAAGCTCGCCAGAAAAAAATCGAAGATGGTTTAGCTGCCTCTGATAGAGCCGAAAAAGACTTAGAACTTGCGCAAAAGAAAGCTGCTGAACAGCTTAAAGATGCAAAAGCTCAAGCGGCTGATATCATTGATCAAGCTAAAAAGCGTGCAGTGCTAATTGTTGACGAAGAAACACTTCGTGGTCAACAAGAGCGTGAAAGTATCATTGCTCAAGGGCACTCTGAAGTTGAGTCTGAACGTAATCGCATAACAGAAGAACTACGTAAGCAAGTAGCAACTCTGGCAGTGATTGGCGCAGAACGTATTTTAGAGCGTGAAATTAATCAAGCCGCACATAGTGACATCGTTGAAAAACTTGTCGCTGAGCTGTAATTAGGAGGGTATGAGCATGTCTAATTTGACTACTATCGCTCGCCCATACGCTAAAGCGGCTTTTGAACTTGCCGTTGAGAAAGGCACTCTAGAAAGCTGGAATGATATGTTGTTCTTTGCAGGCCATGTAGCCAGCAATGAGCAAGCATCGTCTGTTTTAGCGAGTATGCCTACAGCTACTGCACAAGCTGAATTATTTATTCAACTTTGTGCTGAGCAGCTCAACGAACAAGGTCAGAACCTAGTTAAGGTGATGGCTGAAAATGGACGTTTGACAGCTCTACCTGAAGTTGCACAGTTATTTGCTGAATTTAAAGCAGAATACGATAAAGAAATCGAAGTAGATGTGATTTCTGCAACTCCTCTTGTTGCTGCGCAACAAGAGTCATTGGTAGCGGCACTTGAAAAACGTTTCGCACGCAAAGTTAAGCTGAATTGTAGTGAAGACGCGTCAGTGGTTGGTGGACTTATTATTAGGTCTGGCGACACTGTAATCGACGGTACTATTCGCGGTAAATTAAACCGCTTAGCTACAACACTACAATCGTAATTGGGAAAAAGAGCATGCAACTTAATTCCACTGAAATTTCAGATCTGATCAAACAACGTATTGAGAAGTTCGAAGTTGTAAGTGAAGCTCGTAACGAAGGTACTATTGTATCTGTTACTGACGGTATCATCCGCATCCACGGTCTTGCTGACTGTATGCAAGGTGAAATGATTGAGCTTCCTGGCAGCCGTTATGCTATCGCACTAAACCTTGAGCGCGACTCAATTGGTGCAGTAGTAATGGGTCCGTACGCTGACCTTACTGAAGGCGTAAAAGTATATACAACTGGTCGTATTTTAGAAGTTCCTGTTGGTCCTGGTTTACTTGGTCGTGTTGTAAACACACTAGGTGCTCCAATCGATGGTAAAGGCGCTCTAGATAACGACGGGTTTGAACCTGTAGAAAAAATTGCACCAGGTGTAATCGAGCGTAAATCTGTAGATGAGCCAGTTCAAACTGGTTACAAATCTATTGATGCGATGATTCCAGTTGGTCGTGGTCAACGTGAACTTATCATTGGTGACCGCCAAACAGGTAAAACTGCACTAGCAATCGATGCAATCATCAATCAAAAAGACACAGGCGTTAAGTGTGTGTACGTTGCGATTGGTCAAAAAGCATCTACTATTGCAAACGTAGTTCGTAAATTAGAAGAGCATGGTGCACTAGCAAATACTATCGTAGTTGTTGCATCTGCTTCTGAATCTGCGGCACTTCAGTACTTAGCACCGTTCGCGGGCTGTACTATGGGTGAATACTTCCGTGACCGTGGTGAAAACGCATTAATCGTATATGATGATTTGTCTAAGCAAGCAGTTGCTTACCGTCAAATTTCATTACTACTTAAGCGTCCACCAGGCCGTGAAGCATATCCAGGTGACGTATTCTACCTTCACTCTCGTCTTTTAGAGCGTGCATCGCGTGTAAACGCAGATTACGTTGAAAAGTTCACTAATGGTGAAGTGAAAGGTAAAACTGGTTCATTGACGGCATTGCCAATCATTGAAACTCAAGGCGGCGACGTTTCTGCGTTCGTACCGACTAACGTTATCTCTATCACCGATGGTCAGATCTTCTTAGAAACTGACTTATTCAACTCAGGTATCCGTCCGGCAGTAAATGCTGGTATCTCGGTATCGCGTGTTGGTGGTGCTGCACAAACTAAAATCGTTAAGAAACTAGGTGGCGGTATCCGTCTAGCCCTAGCTCAGTACCGTGAATTAGCTGCGTTTTCGCAGTTCGCGTCTGACCTTGATGATGCAACTCGTGCTCAACTTGAGCATGGTGAGCGTGTAACAGAGCTAATGAAGCAGAAACAGTACGCGCCAATGTCTGTTGCTGATATGTCTTTGTCGTTATTTGCTGCTGAAAAAGGCTTCCTTCAAGACATCGAAATCGCGAAAATCGGTGACTTTGAAGCAGCTTTACTTTCGTATGCAAATAGCACATACGCAGAGCTTGTGGCTCAAATCAATGAAACTGGTAACTTAAATGCCGAGATCGAAGCGCAGCTTAAAGAACTTCTAACGAAGTTCAAGTCTACGCAAACTTGGTAATTTAGTTATTAATGGTGCGCTTTAGGAAACTAAAGCACACCTTGATTCGGAGAGAGAGTCATGGCCAGCGGAAAAGAGATTAAAAGCAAGATCGGGAGTATTAAAAATACTCAAAAGATCACTAGCGCAATGGAAATGGTTGCTGCGTCTAAAATGAAAAGGGCGCAAGAACGCGTTGCTTCAAGCCGTCCATACGCTGACAAATTACGTGAAGTAATTGGTCGTGTTGCTCAAGCAAATCTTGATTTTACTCACCCGTTCTTAAAAGATCGTGAAGTGAAACGAGTTGGTTATATTGTTATCTCTACAGACCGTGGTCTGTGTGGCGGTCTAAACTCAAACGAGTTTAAGAAAGTTGCACTTGATGTTAAAGCGTGGAAAGAAAAAGGTGTTGATGCTGAATTTGCTACTTTAGGTAGTAAAGCAGCTGGCTTCTTTCAACGTTTTGGTGGTCAACTACTCGCTAAAAAAGCGGGCCTAGGAGATAAACCTTCAGTACAAGACGTTATTGGTCCTGTAAAAGTTATGCTTGATGCATTTTCTGAAGGCAAAATAGACCGTTTATTCTTGGTATATAACAAATTCGTTAATACCATGAGGCAAGAGCCAATTATAGATCAGTTACTTCCTTTGCCAAAAGCTGAAGAAGAAGTATCTGCTCACACATGGGATTACTTATACGAGCCAAATCCAGAGGCTATTTTAGAGTCTTTGTTAGTACGCTTTATTGAGTCTCAAGCATACCAAGGTGTGGTAGAAAATGCTGCCTCTGAACAGGCTGCTCGTATGGTTGCAATGAAAGCTGCAACTGATAACGCAGGTGACCTTATGGACGAGCTACAGCTTGTTTATAACAAGGCTCGCCAAGCAGCAATCACACAAGAAATTAGTGAGATTTGTTCTGGCTCAGCAGCAGTTTAATGCTTCGGGTAAAGATTAACGAGAGGAATAGACATGAGTTTAGGTAAGGTCGTCCAAATTATCGGCGCCGTTGTGGATATTGAATTTCCACAAGATAGCGTGCCAGCGGTATACCACGCACTAAGAGTAACAGATGGCGATTTAGCTGGTTTGACTCTAGAAGTTCAACAACAGCTAGGTGGCGGTGTAGTGCGTACTATCGCTATGGGTACTACTGATGGTTTACGTCGTAGTGCTTTAGTTATGAATACAGGTGAATCGATTCAAGTTCCAGTTGGTAAAGCAACACTTGGTCGTATCATGAACGTACTTGGTGAGCCAATCGATGAAGCGGGTCCAATCGGCGAAGAAGACCGTATGTCTATTCACCGTGCAGCACCTTCATACGAAGAGCAATCAAGTTCAGTTGAACTTTTAGAAACTGGTATCAAGGTTATCGACCTTGTATGTCCGTTTGCTAAAGGTGGTAAAGTTGGTTTATTCGGTGGTGCCGGTGTTGGTAAAACTGTAAACATGATGGAACTTATCCGTAACATCGCAATCGAGCACAGCGGCTACTCAGTATTCGCAGGTGTTGGTGAGCGTACACGTGAGGGTAACGATTTCTACCATGAGATGAACGATTCAAACGTACTTGATAAAGTATCGCTTGTATACGGTCAGATGAACGAGCCTCCTGGTAACCGTTTACGCGTAGCGTTAACTGGTCTTACTATGGCTGAAAAGTTCCGTGATGAAGGTCGCGATGTACTTTTCTTCGTAGATAACATCTACCGTTATACTCTTGCTGGTACAGAAGTATCTGCACTACTTGGTCGTATGCCATCAGCGGTAGGTTACCAGCCTACACTTGCTGAAGAAATGGGTGTGCTTCAAGAGCGTATCGCTTCTACTAAGACGGGTTCAATTACATCAATCCAAGCGGTATACGTACCTGCGGATGATTTAACGGATCCATCTCCAGCAACTACCTTTGCTCACTTAGACGCAACAGTAGTACTTTCACGTGATATCGCGTCACTTGGTATCTACCCAGCGGTAGACCCACTTGATTCATCTTCACGTCAACTTGACCCACAAGTAATTGGTCAAGAGCACTACGATACAGCACGTGGCGTTCAAACAGTTCTTCAGCGTTATAAAGAACTTAAAGACATCATTGCAATCCTAGGTATGGACGAGCTTTCTGACGAAGATAAGCAACTTGTATCTCGTGCACGTAAAATCCAACGTTTCCTATCTCAGCCATTCTTCGTGGCAGAGGTGTTTACAGGCGCGTCTGGTAAGTACGTATCACTAAAAGATACAATTTCTGGCTTTAAAGGCATCTTAAACGGTGAATTTGATGATATGCCAGAGCAAGCGTTCTACATGGTTGGCTCTATCGAAGAAGCTCAAGAAAAAGCCAAAGGCATGTAACTAGGAGGGTAGTATGACAGCTATGACTGTACATCTTGACGTAGTAAGCGCTGAGCAGAGTTTGTTCTCTGGTCTTGTTGAATCGATTCAAGTATCTGGTAGTGAAGGCGAGCTGGGTGTAAACCTAGGCCATGCTCCACTACTAACTGCCCTTAAACCTGGTATGGTACGTTTAGTTAAGCAATTTGGTCACGAAGATGTGATATATGTTGCTGGCGGTACATTAGAAGTTCAACCAAATCACATCACGATTCTTGCAGATACTGCGGTTCGTGGTGAAGATTTAGATGAAGATTCTGTACAAAAGGCTAAACGTGAAGCTGAAGAACATATGGCGAATTCGTCAGCTGTTGAGTTTGATTATCAGCAAGCGGCTACGCGACTGGCAGAAGCAGTTGCTCAGTTACGCGTAATTCAGCAATTACGTCACAAGTAAGCCTATCCGGTTTGTAAAAAGCCCACTTTAAGTGGGCTTTTTTGTGCCTGAAGAGATGACACTGAAACACTAAACTGTTAACCTTCAGTTAATGGAGTGTGGTGGTTTATTGTGAAAATCAAGCAACGAATAGACTGCTATAAGGATATAAAGTAAGTGAAAAAATGAAACAAGCAGAGTTTTCTGATTCAGTAGTAGAAGTCAAATTTGGTGCTTGGTGTTTAAATATAAAGCGGCAAATAATTAGTGATGGCACTGTAGAAAAAGAGTTAGAGCCACTACTGTACAAAATTTTAAGTTACCTTATCTTAAATCAAAACATGATTATTACCCGCGAAAATCTAATTGAAGATGTTTGGTGTCAGACTTATGTTGACGATAACGCCATTAATCGAGCTATTTCAGAACTTCGCAAAATATTAAAATCGCCGCAACAAAGCGAGCTAGTAGTAAAAACCCATTATCGTAAAGGATATAGTTTTGTTCCTAGCGTTGAATTTATTGAAAGCGAATACCAAAACCTCCCCATAGATAACCTTAATAAACCAGATGTAATAAAAAAAGCAAAACCTGTAATAAATAAAACTCGCTTAAGGGCGTTACTACTACTTTTATTAGTTAGTATCCTGTTAATTTCTTTTATTTGGCCAGTCAAAAATCGTGAAGTAAAAACAACTTACAAAGACTACCAAGAAGAGGTTTTATCAATGAAAGATGGAACCCATAGTTTTCTTGTACTTTCACCTAATGAAAAGAACTTAGCGTTTATTGTTTCAAAAAATGAAGGGCTAGAGTCTTATTTAATCAATAAAGATCTTATTACAGGCAGAGAAAAGGTATTATTTAAAATAGGATATGAATTAACTCCAGTTGGTTGGTCATATAATAATAGTGATATTATTTATAGACAGAATAGTGGCAAGAAAGACTGCCAAGTGTTTATTATTGATAGTAATTTTATAGGTGAAGCAAAGCATTTGTTTGATTGTAATAATTTACCTTTTTTTGGTGAAGGGGTTAATAATACGAATTTTGTATATTCCAAACTTGGTTACCGTAATCGGGATGAGCTTGCTGTATTGATGAATCGTAACCTCATAACGGGTGAAGAGTATCAAATAAGCTCTCCCAATTTAAATTCTTACGGTGATAAATTTCTGGCTCATATAGAAGATAAAAATAAGGTGGTTTTCGAGCGCCATCAATTTGGTTTTAGTGAATTGTACATTGCAGATACTGAAGGCGGAGCTCAAACTCACCTTTATACGACCAAAAATCGTATCTGGTCATTAAACTACGATCAAAAATCGAACTCATTACTTTGGTACGATAATGTTGATAATATTCTTTATCAGTACTCCCTCGTTAGTCAAAAATTACTTCAAAAAGTATCTATGCAGGGAGTTTCAGGTTATTCAACTACGTTACCTTTGAGCCCAAGTGAAATGCTAGCGACACAATACCCGTACACCCGCCACATTTATCAACTCAGTTTAGATGCCCTTAATTTAGAAGATATTGCACCGGAAAATATAAATACATTCAACGCTCAGAACACTAATAATGGATATATTTATTATTTACTTAATGATGCACAAATAAAAAGGTTAGCTGTTTTAGATACTGCTACGGGTACTGTGAGTATTAAATCAAACATTATTGATTTTTCAATAATGAAAGTTTCAAGTGATGGGGAAGAGCTATTAGCATTAAAGAGCAATGTAATTGATATCCGCGACACTGCTGAGTTAAGTTTAAAAGATACTATTACAGTTGATGGTAATATTGTAAATGTAGAGTATTTGAATAACAAAAATATAGGCTACATTTTGCGGGGTGATACAGCTACCAGTAACACGGCTTACCTATATGATAGGGCTACCAAAAAAAGTATGTTGCTACCAATTAGCAATCCAGTTTGGTTTGAGCAACTTTCAACCTCAAAGTTTATATTCCTTTCTGCGCAAAATAAGTTACAGATTTTTGATAGTTGGAATAATTTGATAACCCATGAATTTGAATTAAACTCTGTTCTATACAAGCATTCATTTGCACTTAATGATAATAAACTTTTTCATTCTGATGGCTCTAATATCTATTTATATGATTTGAATTTAGGCTTTAAAGCGAATGCTGAGCTTATTTACACATTAAAGGTTGGTTTGATAACACAGCTAAGCTATGCAAAAGAGCTTGGTACTCTAGCCTTTACCACTATTACTATTAACAATAATAAGCTAGTAAAAGCTATAGAAGTGCCTAAGTAAGCTTTATTGAGTTTTTTACTTTTTAATTTAATAAGAATGAAAGCACTATAACGATAATTTTCACTTATATCCTTCACCAATCCTCGCTACAATAACGTTATCCAATTAAGTGTGTTTTTTCAGTCAAGATTCAGTACTAATAAACTAACCTACTGAGTATTTGCACAAGAAGTGATTTACGTAATCTTCTGATCAAACATAAGACTTATTTAGCTAAAACAACGAAAAAAGGAAATTGTTTTAATGGCTCTAACAACTATTATTCTTGCTGCGGGTAAAGGTACTCGTATGCGCTCTGCTCTACCTAAAGTTTTGCACAAAGTTGCAGGTAAACCAATGGTGCAGCACGTTATTGATAATGCGATGGCATTAGGTGCAACGACTACAAACCTAGTTTACGGACACGGCGGCGAACTATTACAACAACAACTTGCCGATAACAATGTAAATTGGGTACTTCAAGCTGAACAACTTGGTACTGGCCACGCAGTAGCGCAAGCCAACTCTTATGTTTATGATGAAGACACAGTATTAATTTTATACGGTGATGTACCACTAACAAAACAATCAACACTAGAGCGTTTATTAGCCGCAACACCTAAAAATGGTTTAGCTGTATTAACGGTAAATTTGGTAAACCCAAATGGCTATGGTCGAATGCTTCGTGCCGGTGGTAAGTTAGTTGGTATTGTTGAGCAAAAAGATTCAAGTCCAGAGCAGTTACTTATTAACGAAGTAAATACAGGCATTATGGCTGTTAACGGTAAGCTATTAAAAACATGGTTAGGTAACTTATCTAACAATAATGCACAAGGCGAGTACTACTTAACAGATATCGTTGCAATGGCTCACAGTGAAGGCATAGAAATCACTTCAGCTCAGCCAGATCATGCAATGGAAGTTGAGGGCGCAAATAACCGCGTACAACTTGCAGGCTTAGAGCGCGCTTACCAAGCATGGCAAGCAGAAGAGTTAATGTTAAATGGCGCAACACTTGCTGACCCTGCGCGTATTGATGTGCGAGGAACAGTTACCACCGGTGAAGATGTACTTATCGACGTAAACGTTATTTTTGAAGGCACGGTCACGCTTGGTAATAATGTACAAATAGGTCCTAACTGTGTCCTTAAAAATTGTAGTATTGGTGATAACGTTATTATTAAAGCTAATACGCTGATTGAAGATGCCACAGTTGCAGATAAGTGTACGCTTGGTCCTTATGCTCGCCTTCGCCCAGGCGCTGTAATGGAAGAAGACTCACACATTGGTAACTTTGTTGAGATGAAAAAAACCCGACTAGGTAAAGGCTCTAAAGCCAACCACTTAAGTTATTTAGGTGATGCTGAAATTGGCGAAAAAGTGAATATTGGCGCGGGCACTATTACCTGTAACTACGATGGTGTTAACAAAGCAAAAACTATTATTGGCGATAATGCCTTTATTGGTTCTAATTCATCACTCGTTGCCCCAGTAAATATAGGTGCAACTGCAACAATTGGTGCAGGCTCTGTGATCACCAGTACCGTTGAAGATGACCAATTAGCAATTGCACGCTCTAAACAGCGTAATTTAACAGGTTGGAAACGCCCAGTTAAAAAATAACAATAGAGGCTACTTAGGTAGCCTTTTTTATTTTAGCTGAAGTTTAAATTGCTCTTTATAACGTCTAGACAAGTTAAGTACTTTACCTGTTGTTAGTTTTATTTCACTGTCGCCACTGGGGAGTGGTGTAATAGACTCCACTTTATCGAGTTTTACGCCATGGCTGCGGTGAATTCTACAAAACCCCTGCACTTCAAGTTGTTTACTTAATGCTGTAAGCGTTGCCCTTAACGGATATATACGTGAGCCTATATGTAGGTTTACATAATTACCCGACGATTCAAGCCAATCAACATCCTCTATTTTTATAATGAATTCTTTTCCGAGCTTTTTAACTAATAGGCGGTTTATGGTCGATGTTGTTTGCTGCTCACTTTCTTCAATTGAAGAGGCTTCACCTAGTAACTGCTGCACCACATATTGATATACTTTGATAAGTACGATGAAAAACACAAAGCTTATAGCGTCTTTCTGGTATTCATAAATAAGCTCAAACCAGCTAAGTCCAAAGTTGTAAGACCCATCATTCAACAAATATATGAATTTACGAACCCCTACCATAATACCAACGTGTAACACGCTAAATATAATAGAGGCACCAAAGTACATACCTAATGAGGCCGTAATATTTTGCCAATTAAAAGATAAGTGTCTTAAAAACCAAATTAAAATAGGGAATATAAGCAAAGTACTCAAGGCACTTGAATACTCCCAAACAAATGGCTCCCACATTAAAAAAGTTAAAGCCCCTTCTCTTTGGGCTTCCATTATTTGGGTTGTAGCGTTTACTGTATTATTAATTAATACGTAAGCACACAGTAATACTGATGCGTAAATGCTTTGAAAACGTTGAAAGTGCTGTAGGTTCATAAATGTATGCTTATTGCTGACGTGGCACGCTTATCCCTGTATACCACCTTTTATCACTATTGCTTGTAATATAAGCACTTATAGATAGTTTTAGCGAGAGCTTTAGGTATGAATAACGCATAACATACATAAAGTAGTAAAAGCATGAGCACTCAAGTACAACAACCTTCATTAGTTAATTCGCGTAAATATTATCTTGATTGGCTTAGGGTAATCGCATTTGCGTCGCTAATTTTTTATCACATTGGCATGTTGTATAGCGAAAACTGGGGATTTCATTTTAAAAGTAATTATACATCACAGTATGTTGAATATTTAATGTTGGTGTTTTCACCTTGGCGCATGTTGCTCATTTGGTTTATTTCGGGCGTAGCACTGCGTTTTATGATTGATAAAGTAAGCAGCTTTAAATCTTGGTTACATTTCACCTTATACCGTTCTATTTTTTTACTATTACCCTTGCTGGTGGGACTATGGCTAATAGTGCCTTTACAGCTGTTTGCAGAAATGTCACAGCACGGTGTTATTGATATTAGCTATTGGCAATTTTATTTAGCTTTTATAGAGACGAACAATACGCTTTTTATTAATTATCAGTCTGGAGTGTGGCCGAATGTGGATGTAAATCACTTATGGTATTTGCGCTCGTTGTGGCAATTTATGCTGATCATTATCGTTTTAACTCTTTTTGCACGCTTGCCTTTTCTTACGCCTTTAAAAACATTTGTTAAAGGGGATATGTCATTTGGGCTTTTAATTACCTTGCTCACTATTGCCGTACTATTTACAAGCCATTACTTAACTGGCGATTCAATCAGAGAGACTAACGGCTTAATACTGCTACTCGCAGGATACATACTTGCCAAAAACACTTACTTTTGGAACTGCTTAAATAAAAACTTGGTATTACTAGCTTTGAGTTTTGCGGTTTTGTTTGTACTTATAATATTAAGTTATCAGAAGGTGTTTACTCTTCCTCATTTTATTTTAAGCGCTAGCTACAATATTCAACGTGTTGTAGGTGTATTTTTTGTACTCGCGTTCGCTCACCGATTTTTAAATTTTAATACTTACTATTTAAAACAGCTCAATGTATGGGTGTTTCCCTTTTATTTATTGCATCAAAGCATTTTGATTATTTTGTGTTTTTTACTACAGCCTTTAAGTTTAGGGCCTGTTGCTGAACCATTCATCATTATTACAGGGACTTGGTCTTTTTGCGGTGTTATTACATGGGGTATTACACGTATTGATGTACTTAGACCTTTGCTAGGGGTTGCAATTAAACGAGATTATTCCCCTACTGTAAAAATTCTTGGTTATACGGCTGCTTTAATTTTAATAACTCCGCTAGCGTATAAGCTAATTACTTAGGCTGAGGGACTGTATTAAAACTGCCATAATCTTGTCATGCCTGTGTGTTGATATTTAGCAAATACAATACTAAGGAAAATTACATGTTTAAAAAATCAATTATTGCGCTGTCACTTATATCTGTTCTTACTGGTTGCTCACTTGATGGTGACGATGGTCAAAACGGCTCTCAAGGATTACAGGGAGAACAAGGCACAGGTGGGACTAATGGGTTAAATGGTATAAATGCCAATTCAGCATTAAATATTAACCTTGTGGGTAGAGGTGTATTAAATGCACAAAGCCCAGAAGGTGCAGCTGAAATAGTTGCATATCAAGCATCTAAAAAATGGATTTACGCTATTAACAGTTCAGGTGATGACGCTGTTGTTAATATTTTACCCGCCGACACCTTTGATACTGCCGCACTCGTTAAAGATAACGAAGGGGTTATAAACGCCACAAATTTAACATCCGTTATTACGTTGCTTTTAAACGAGTTTACCCAAGGCGATGCAAACAGCATTGCTATTGATGAAAATAACAATCTACTTGCAGTGGCAATGGCTGCTGAAAGCACGGGTGATGCAGGTCAAATTGCTTTTTACGATATAAGCGGCGACTCACCTGTATTTATTAAAAATGTTACAGTCGGATTTTTACCAGACATGGTGACGTTCACCCATGATGGCGCAAAGGCAGTGGTTGCTAACGAAGGTGAACCAAGTGGCGACTACAGCGTAGATCCTGAAGGTTCTATTAGTATTATCGATATAACAAATAATGTAATAGCCGATACAGCAATAAATATTGATTTTAAAGCCTATAACAACAAACAAACCGAACTAGAAGCGCAAGGGGTAGTTTTTGCAAACCCAAATGGTCGTACTATTAACGGTAATCTAATAAATACTACAGTAGCTATGGATTTAGAGCCCGAGTACGTTAGCATTTCTAAAGATAACAAATATGCTTATATATCTATTCAAGAAAACAATGCACTTGCAATAGTTAACCTACAAGACAACAGTCTTGAGCTAAAGGGCTTAGGCTTTAAAGATTGGTCAAGCTTACAACTTGATGCCTCAGATAAAGACGGCGGCGTGAATTTTAAATCATACCCAGGGCTCTATGGTATGTACCAGCCCGACACTATCTCAAGCTTTAGTTGGAAAGGCGCTAACTTTATAGTCACTGCCAACGAAGGTGACGCAAGAGAATACTTTTTTGATACAACGAATGAAGCAGACTGTATAGCAAAGGGCGGACTTGATTACGATGAAGACGATGGCTGCTTAGCTTATATAGATGAAAGCCGCGTTGAAGACTTAACGCTTGCTACTAATTTTGATTACTTAAATAATGACGATGATGATATTGGTCGCTTAAAAGTAACAACAATAAAAGGCGATACCAATAACGACGGACAATACGAATCGCTTTACGGCTATGGCGCACGTTCTTTTACTATTTGGGATAGCAATGGGCTGGTGGTTTTTGATTCAGATGACGATATAGCACGTATAACAGCATCTGTGCATGGTGAATCATTTAACAATAATGAAGATGAAAACAAAGGTGACTCACGTTCAGATGATAAAGGCGCAGAGCCTGAAGCGCTGACTATTGGTAAAATTGACGATCGTACATTTGCTTTTGTTGGATTAGAACGTATGGGCGGTATTATGGTTTACGACATTACTAATCCATACAATGTGCAATTTGAAGACTACTTCTATAATAGAGGCTTAATTAAAGGAGCGAATATTACAGGCGATTTGGCACCTGAAGGAATGGTATTCGTTTCAGCAGAGCAAAGTGCAACAGGAAATCCACTCTTAATTGTTGGAAATGAAATATCAGGCTCTATTGCCGTATGGGAAATAGCATCTAAATAAATCTTTAATTTTAAATAAAGCTGTGTGTTGTTTGTTTAACATACAGCTTAGTTTAAACCTTACTAATACATCATCAATTGATACATAAATTATGAGTGTTTTTTAAACTAAAAGTATCCTGCAGCCCTTTATTTGTATAGCTTTCATACTAAATTCATTTAATTGTCAAAAAGCTGAAATAAAACATTGACCCCCGCTCGAATCTCCCTATAATGCGACCCCACTGAGACAGGAAACGCCAACGCATAGCGAGGCACGAACTACTCAGAGAGTTAAGTAAAACTTCGGTTTTAAATCTTCTAAAAAGAAAGTTTAAAACTAAGTGTTGACTCGAAAAATAAAGGGTGTATTATTCGCATCCCTTGAGACGCTAAAGCGACTCAAAACGTTCTTTAACAATATAAAGCAATCATCTGTGTGGGCACTCGTACAGATTGAGTTCTAACAGCCAACCTACTTAGGTAGCGAGGCAAACAAATTAGAGTCTCAATTGAAAACTGAGTGACCAACAG
>NZ_WTKV01000032.1:0-42968 GCF_011378705.1 Pseudoalteromonas sp. SA25
ATGTCCCGTCCTAAAATACGTTGACGGTTTTAATTGAAGGCCAGTAGCTTTTGCTCCTGGCTTTTTTTGTGCACTTGGTTTGGTGTTTTCATTCCCAAACTCAAATGCGGCCTCATTTCATTGTATATTAATATTGATTCTTCGACGAGTTCACGTAGCTCTTTTAGATTTTGGCATTTATAGAGTAAGAACTCCTGCTTCAATATGCCGTTAATACGCTCCGCCAGTGCATTTTGATAGCAGTCATAGCCATCGGTCATTGATGGAATAATGCCATTTTCATTAAGCTTTATTTGATATACCTGCGAGCAATACTGCAACCCTCTATCTGAATGATGAATCGTACTACATTGATACTGACGATTATTGATTGTCATATCTAATGCCTTAACAACATCTGTCGCCTTCATTTCATCACTGAGTTCATAACCCATAATTTTGCGACTATACGCATCAGTTACTAGCGATAGATAGTGAACACCTTGCTCTGATTGAACATAGGTTATATCGCTTACAAAAACCTCTTCTGGCCGCGATGGTTGCACATCTTTTAGCAAGTTAGGATGCTTTTTCATCCAATGTTTACTAAAAGTAGTTTTAATGTAACTACGCTTAGGTTTAACCAATAAACGTTCATTTTTCAAATAACTAAAAAAAGCGTCTCGACCTAAACTTATGCCTCGCTCTATGAATTTTGGTTTAAGTAAAAAATACAACTTTCTTCCACCTAAGCGCGGCATAAAACGTCGTATTTCCAATACCATCGCTTTAACTGGTGCTAGTTCAATAGCACGCAGTTTAGCTCTGCTCTCTCGTTGATATATCGCTTGTCTCGTTATACCAAGCAGCATGCAAGCACGTTCTAAGCTAACTATTTTTTGCTTTTGAAGGCTTCTTGCTCCTTGGCAATATACTTTTTTCGAAGGCTTGTTCCATGCTCAGCGTCAAGGATATTAACCACTTCATTGAGTAACAGGTTACGTAAGTGCTCATCTTCAAGCTCTCGCTCGAGGCGTTTTATTTTTTGAGCGGGACTTTCTTTGGCTTTAGGTGATGTAGGCATAGTTATCTTAGGTGATTGAGTCCAATCCATCTTACCGTGTTTTCTTAACCAAGTAAGCACGGTAGAACGACCTTGTATGCCATAAATTTTTTGGGCTTGTTTATAAGTCATATCGCCTTTTTCTACAGCGTCGACAACTTGTAATTTAAAGCCTAATGAATAATCTCGTTGTGTTCGTTTGATCGGTGTATTATTTGACTTGGTCATAATAAATCCTAAATGTGTAAACACATTTCAGGACGAGACATAAATAATAAAAAAGCCCCAAATTTGGGGCTTTTAAAAGTTAACTGATTAATTGGTTATTTAATCGTTTTGTATTTTCCATGTAGATCCAACACCGACTTCAGATGACTGAATATAATGAAGACCTTTAGCACCCGCCTCTGCCTGAAGGCCTGCAGGGTCAGTTTCTAATAACGTACTTGTTGCTGTAACGTACTCAAGTACTTCTTTGCCATTAGTTGCTGGGTCTTGGTCAATTGCACCATCAGTATCGAATGCGCCATTACCGTTTAGCTTTCTAATTTCAACCCAGTCACCGCTTGCATCGCCTGATACTCGACTATCCATATAACCAAAGTTGTTACTTAGCACCGAACTATCATGATTAATTAAGTCACAGTCATATTCAAAAGCATGGTCACTATCAAGTGTATTTGGGTAAAATAGGCCTTGAGTTGTAGCACTGCTGTTTATTGTATCTGCGTCTGTTTGATCGCCTAAACCGTTTGCAATTAAATTTCCATTAAAGTTGATAACAAACGCATTTTTGGTTAGGCCGTATAGTACCGGTGCATTCGCTGCGGTTAACTCATCACAGTCACCAACAGGAGCGCGAGAACCAATTTCCGTACTAAATACAATAGGTTGCTGTGAGTTCAAAACCGTATTGTTTGTTACATTTAGTGTAAAGTCGCCAGCGCTATCAAGCACAGCTTGGTTACCAGAATTTGGCACACCGCCGTCAGCTTGCGAAAATGGGTTAGCTGTGAATACAATACCGCCTGCTTCTTTATTACCAGAACGAATACCTGCAATATAGTTGTTACTCACGGTGTGACCAAGTGGTGTAATCATCACGCCAGCAGGTCTATCGCTTGAGCTTGCAATATCTGTAGTACGAATAATAATGTTGTCTGTAACACTATTAAATCCACCATCTTCTAATGAAATACCACCATTAGGATTTACGATTGTATTGCCTTTGATGGTTGCACCAGAAGTTTGTACACGCATTAAACGACGACCCGTTACAAAGTTTTCTACGCGGTTATACTGAATAGTAAAGTTTGCGTTATCAGCTGCACCGCTACCCGTTGTACTACCTGCATTGATTAAGTATAAACTTGATTGATCAAAGTTTGGATTATCACTGTCACTAAATAAATTATATTGAATAACGTGATCAGAGCTTGATGATGATATTTTTATCACAGACCCTTTTTCTGCTACATTTCGATTAGAGAATGTATTTCGCTCAACCAACGCGCTTTGACCTTTTATCATCAGCCAATGGTATTCAGAGTTATTGAGTGTAGCTTCTTCTCCATCCATCGTGTTTTGCGAAAAAGTAAAGTTATCGCCTTCTGAGTAAATAACAGCACCTTCTTCGGCTTCACAAAATGCACCCGTTTTAGTATCTATATTCTTAAAGGTAAGCCCTGTTAATCCAGCGCCATCTACTCCAGCAGCTACATGCACACATACTTCACCGCTAAGTACAGGAGTTTGACCTTCTACAGCGCGAAGCGTTACTGCACTGGTTAATAAAATTGCGTCCATATCAGCATAAACACCGGTGTTTAAGCCAATAACATCACCATCAGCTAAACCACCACTTATAGCACCAAGGAGTGCTTCAGGGTTACTAACTAATTGTGTGTAAACCAATGTATCAAGTGAGTTTGTAACCTCACTCGCAAAACCATCGTTATCTGTATACGTAGCTTTTACCGACATTATTGAGCCAGCGTAAGCAGAAGGTGTAAATGTTTTACTATTACTGTCGGCTACTTCAACGCCATCAGCAGACCAAGTATAAGTAACGTTTGCCTCTTCAACACCGTTGTTATCAGTTATCTCAGCGGTTAACTCGCCACTTGTCAAATAAGGCGCTACGCCCATAATGGCGACGCTACCGGCTTCGTCAACCGCAACAGCAGAAACAGCAATTGTTTCCTCTGATGTATTATCCTCGATAAATCCATTATCATCTGTGTAAGCAACTTGAACACTTATCTTTTGACCTAAAAGTGATGCATCAACTGTAAAGGTGCTTTGTGTTGCGCCATCTATCTCTTGTGCGTCAGCAAGCCATTGGTAAGTAATATCTCCTGTTGCCCCGTCGGTATCAGCAACTTCTGCTGTTAATATATTACCAACGGTTGGCGTGCCACTAATTGTAACTTCGCCTTCTGAGTTTGTTCGTGCTACAACCTCTGTACCCGTTGAAGTCACAGACTCGTTAAACCCACGGCTATCTTCAAAAGATGCACTAACTGTTATAACTGTACCAAACTGTGCGTTTGTTAACGTGAGCGTTAAAAGTGCTTCATCTGCAATCTCTATGTCATCAGCAAACCATTTATAAGTTACTGTATCGCCATCAAAGCCATTTTCGTCAGCTACATTGGCTGTTAGTTGCGAACCAACTAGAGCGTCGCCCGTAATAGTTAAACTTGCAGGGAATGCGATTGCGGCAACATCTGCGGTTGGATCTGTAATATGCGATTCATTGATACCGCCATCATCGGTATAAAGCCCTTGAACTGTAATTGGTAACCCTATCTGATCGTCAGTCAGTGTAAACGAAGCGCTATTTGCACCTGTAATTGCCTCACCATCTGCATACCAATAGTAAGTCACGTCACCTGAGATACCATCAGGGTCACTAACTTCAGCTGTTAATGTTTGTCCGCTTGTAACAGTTCCACTAAGAGCAATAGAGCCCAAGTTGTTGTCATTGTTGTTTGAGTTTGTGTCACAACCAACTATTGCAGCTGCAATAGCGCATAGCGCAAAATGTTTTAATTTCATGGTGGCTCTATTCTCCAAATTTATGGTTTTAATATTTGGTTATCTATTGTGTGTGTTACCAAATAAATCATGCGTTTATTACCAAATTCATTTAAATTGCAAATAAATTGTTAACCAACTTGGTAATATAACCATAATAAAATAACTTTTTCCACTATATCCACCCAATTAAATAACAACAAATAAACATAAAGTTAACCCTGTACTGTTATCGCAGGTCAAAAATTGAATTCAATCATGCACAATTACTGCGAAAATACATAACCTTAGAGTAAAAAATTGGTTTTACATGGGGTTAAGTAAATCAGATTTATTTAATATATATGAAGTATTCTTATTTGAAGACTATAAGAAAATTAAGAAATGAAGTGAATTTGTATAAAAAGGATTATTTACAGAGAGAATGAAAAATAAGGGTAAAAAAGGGGCTATTTTCTTGCCCCTTTTTTATTAAGTACTGGTTTATAAAATAGCGTTATTATAAAACTCTACAGGCTCATTTGAGCCCAAAGCAACAGGCACACGTTGATGCAAGCTAGTTGGCGCAATATCTAAAATACGCGTTCCTCTAGAGGTTGCTTTACCACCTGCGTTTTCAACTAAAAGCGCTAACGGGTTTGCTTCATAAAGCAGTCTTATTTTTCCGTTATCGTTACCACTGCGTTTATCTTGCGGATACAAAAATAACCCGCCTCGGCATAATATACGATGAACGTCGCCTACCATCGCTGCATTCCAACGCATTGAGCTTTTTTCAAAGCTTTCACAGGTGTAAAGCAATTTATCAAAATACACTTGTGTCGGTTCGTCCCAATAACGGTAGTTAGCCATATTAACGGCAAATTCACGACTCAGCTCTGGCACACTTAACTGCTTATTTGTCAGTAGATAACCGCCATGCGTTGAGTCTAATGTATAACAACGCGTTGGACCGCCAGTACTCATTACAAGTAATGATGAAGGGCCGTATAACACATAGCCTGCACATACTTGATTTACACCAGGCTGACTAAATTGCTCGTCGCTGTCGAAGGCAACATCATCACGGGCTAAGTAAATAGTAAATATAGTGCCTATTTGCCCATTAACATCAATATTAGAAGAGCCATCTAGTGGGTCAAAAGCAACAATAAACTTACCTTCAGGATGGCCACCTACCGCATGATCTTCTTCCTCTGATGCAACTGATCGAACGCTGCTGTCGTCAAGTAGTATGTCTTTAAGTAGTTGGTTTGCAATTACATCTAGCTTTTTTTGAACTTCACCTTGGATGTTTTCATTCAATGTTGAACCTAAAACACCGGCTAATTCACCTTGGCTTACTCGAAAAGCAATTTCTTTACTGGTCGCTAAAATTGTGCGAATAAGTAAAATAAGATCGGTATCTACACCGTCTTCTTTTAATACTGTATTTAGTCTTTTCATGCGCTATACCTATTTACACAATTTAGATCGTCAAAGCATTGCTCTAGTCTTGCAACCATACTTTGCTCTGAATGACGCAACCATACGCGAGGGTCATAGTATTTTTTGTTTGGCTTATCATCCCCATCAGGGTTACCAATTTGCTCTTGTAGGTATGCTTGGTTATCTTTGTAGTAGTCTAAAATACCTGTCCAACACGCCCATTGCGTATCGGTATCAATATTCATTTTAACTACACCATAGGTTAAAGACTCTGCAATTTTATCGTACTCAGAACCACTACCACCATGAAATACAAAGTTAATTGAGTTGCTTGGTAGATTAAATTTTTCTGATACGTAAGCTTGTGAATCTTTTAAAATAGTTGGTGTAAGAACAACGTTTCCTGGCTTATATACACCGTGAACATTGCCAAAAGACGCTGCAATTATAAAGTTAGGGCTAATACGACTTAAACGTTCGTAAGCAAATGCAACATCTTCAGGCTGAGTGTATAAAGAAGAGCTGTCTAGGTGTGAGTTATCAACACCGTCCTCTTCGCCGCCCGTGCAGCCAAGCTCAATTTCAAGCGTCATACCTATTTTTGCCATACGCGTTAAGTAACGTTCACAAATTTCGATATTTTCTTCCAAAGGCTCTTCTGACAAATCAATCATATGCGAGCTAAACAGTGGTTTGCCAGTCAGTTCAAAGTGTCTTTCACCTTCATCAAGCAAACCATCAATCCAAGGTAGTAGCTTTTTAGCTGCGTGATCAGTATGAAGCATTACTGCTACTTCATAATGTGCTGCCACTGAATGTACATATCTTGCAGCACTTACCGCCCCAAGCACTGCTGATTGTTGCTCTGGTAAAGATAAGCTTTTACCACAAAAAAATTGAGCTCCACCATTAGAAAGCTGAATAATAACGGGCGAGTTTTTCTTTTTAGCAGCTTCTAGCGTCGCATTTATAGATGTTGTACTAACAACATTTACCGCTGGCAACGCATATTGATTAGTACGCGCATGTTCATACACAGCACTTACTTCATCGCCAACGATTACGCCTGGCAGTATTGTTGGGGCTAAATAATTCATTTATGAAATCCTTTCTATTTTAAAGCCTGGATACAAGAATCAGTAATTGCTTGCCAACTTTCTTGTTCAACCCACTCTTTTTTCGCTATCCAAGTACCGCCAACGGCGAATACATTATTTAAAGAAAGATAGTCCATTTTGTTACTTTCGCTAACGCCGCCTGTAGGGCAAAAGCTGACTGCTCTAAATACTGACGACACAGCTGATACAAAAGGAGCGCCACCGGCAAGCGATGCTGGGAATAATTTTTGCTCTTCAAAGCCATATTCAAGCGCCATTAAAATATCACCGGTGTTTGATACACCAGGAAGTACCGGCACATTACATTTAGCAAGAGCAGTAAGTAGCGCAGGAGACACCGCTGGCGTTACAATAAAGTCAGAACCCGCTTCAAGTGCTTGCTCTAAAATGTCAGTATTTATGACTGTACCCGCACCGACTTTTAGCTCTGGCACTTGTGCCTTAATAGCTTTTAATGCTTCTAAAGAAGCCTCTGTTCTTAGTACTACTTCAACTAAAGTAAGGCCAGCGTTAGCCATAGCTTTCGCTATTTGAACACCTTGCTCTGGCGTATCAGCTTGAATTATAGGTAGCAGTGTTTGTCCTGACATAAGTTCAGAAAAGCGAGTCATAACGTTGTTCCTTTATAAAAAGTAATGCGGCCGAGGTATGGCGGCCTTTAATGTTTAATTATTTTGTTATACCAATTGCATTAAATTAATGAGCTATTATAGCGACAAGAAAATAGCTCAATAACAAGGCTAAAATTATGATACATAGTTGTTCTATATAAATAATTTTTAACGTAGTTAGTGAGTTATTTAATACGCTAAGGTGATCATGTTTTTAATAAAATTGGTATCAGATACCAGCTTCAACCATTGCTAGCTGAAATATATCTTTTGGAGCAATAGCGCCTGGCTGTTGTATAACCGCACCGGCGGCTTTTGCAGCAAGTTGTACAGCACTTGAAATTGATTTATCAGATAAACGAGCACCTAAATAAACACCGTTAAAGGCATCGCCTGCTGATGTTGTATCTACAACGTTTTTGACCGGTACAATAGTGTGGCTTTGAAGCGTATCGCCCTCTTTTGTCACTACCGATTCAGGGCCATTTTTAACAACAATTTCTTCAATTTGGTAAGGTTTTAAATATTCAACAACCGCTTCTACGCTATGAACGTCATAAAGTGTTGTTAAATCTTCAACGCCAGGTAGGGTAATATCTGCAAGCGTAAAGGCTAAATGATATTGCTCTTTAGTTTCCTCTACACTATTCCACAAACGCGCTCTGTAGTTAGGATCAAAAACTATTTTTACCCCAGCATCTTTGAGCTGCTCTACAACTTTCCAAAAATGCTCACGTGCACTTTCTTCAATTATTGCTAATGAAATTCCTGAAAAGAAAAACATATCACCTTGGCTAAGCTGCTCGAGTGCATCAGCATCTAAAAAATCGACAACCTTTTTAGCTGCAGAATCATTACGCCAATAAATAAAGCTACGCTCACCATGCTCATCGGTTTCTATGTAATACATGCCAGGTACTTTGGTATCGTGAGCAAATACGAGTTGTGTATTTATTTGTTCACTTTCAAAGCGTTCTAGCATTTTTTTACTTAAATTATCTTGACCTAAAGCCGTAACAACCGAAGTAGTAACCTGCGGGAAGCAACGTTTTAAATACACTGCAGAATTATAAACATCGCCTGCAAATGATTGGTGTAGTGTGGCTGCGCTCATAGCTCTAAGCTCGACCATGCATTCACCGATAAAGTAAATATTTTTCATCTTGGAAGTTACCCTATGTAGTTAACTGCTATGCGCTTATACAAAACATGTTGGCATAGCAGTTATTATCTAGATTATTGAGGCTTTTTAAGAGGTTCTATTTTTGGAATTAAAATCCAAACAGCTGCCATTGCTATAATGGCTAAAGAAGCACCAATAACAAATGCTGGCGTATAATTACCATCAGCAGTAAGAATAGGCACAAGCGATGTAAGGCCTACAGCACCAAGTTTTGCCGCCATACCAGAGAAACCTGATAATGTACCTACAGCTTTTTTGCCTAACAAATCACTTGGTAGTGTTTGCACGTTACCAATTGCAGTTTGAAAACCAAATAATATAACAGCCATAATTAGTACCGCTGTCGTTGGTCCGCCTGGATTTGCCATTGCAAGTAATGCAGGTAACATAATTAAACAGCCCAGCGTTATAGTTAGCTTACGTGTTTTATCTGTATTCCAACCGGCTTTGAGTCGGTTTTGAGCTAATAAGCCACCAAACCAAGCACCAAACATAGCGCCAACATAAGGTACCCAACCATATATACCAATAGACTTAACATCCATGCCGTATACTTCGTTTAGGTAAATAGGTATCCAAAAAACAAATAACCACCAAATAGGGTCAATCGCAGCAGAGGCAATAATTACACCCCAGCTTTGCTTACGAGAAAGTAACTCAGCAGTTGAAGGGTTATATTCTTCTTCTTCTTCGCCTGTTACATCGCCATTATCATCAACACGTCTTTGACCTGTTAAGATATATTCACGCTCTTCGGCAGTAAGCCAAGGATGAGAGCTAGGCGGCGCTTTAACCAAAATTAACCAAGGCACTAACCAAAGAAAACCTAATACGCCCACAAAAACAAACACCATTTGCCAGCTAAAGTAGATAGTTAAATAAGCAATTAAAGGAATAGCAATAATACCGCCAATAGCAGCGCCAGAGTTAAAAATACCCTGTGCTAAGGCACGCTCTTTAGTAGGAAACCATTCAGCATTACCTTTAGCTGCGCCCGGCCAGTTACCGGCTTCTGCTACACCTAAGATTGCGCGAAAAATACTAAGGCTAAGTACACCTTGTGCAAATGCATGTGCAACGGTTGCAATAGACCAAACACCTATCGATAAAACAAAACCGAAGCGTGTGCCTACCCAGTCAAATATTTTACCAAATATGGCTTGACCAAATGCATAAGCAAATACAAACACAATTGAAATATTAGCGTATATTTGTTTGCGTTCTAGCGCTGATTCATCAGGAAATAAATCTTCAACAATGTCCGGCCAAAGCACACTAAGTGCTTGACGGTCGATATAGTTAATAATGGTAGCTAGCGCAATTAGCGCTATAACCCACCAACGTAAGCCTTTAAGTTGCATAATTAATCCTCAAGAAAGTCTTCACGCGCTGGGCTAAAAGTATCAATCAGGATTCCGCCTGTTGGGCAGGTAGCTCCATGATCAGCAAATGGTGGGATTAAGCAGCTATCACCCGGTTTTAAGATTTTAGTTACGCCATCAATGTTAAAGTGGAACTCACCTTCAACAACATACGTTACTTGAGAATGTCTGTGAGCATGGTTATAACCAATAGCCCCTTTCTCAAACCAAATTTTAACAGCCATTAGCTCTTCGTTATAACCTAGCATTTGACGTTTTAGACCATTTCCTAAATCTTCAATTTCGGTCTCGTTGCCAAATGAAAAGTTTGCGCTTTGCTTTTGCATCCTATTTACTCCTGATTATTGTTCATCATATAAACGCCTAATCGGCCATTTAAAGTGAACTCTTTATTTTGATAATTGAATGTATTTTTAGCTGAGGTTGGTGCTTTATTAATAGCCACTAAATATGACTTGCCTTTAATATCAAGTTCAACAAGTGTTAAATCGCCCTGCTGACTATATTCAAGCTTTGTAACTCTACTAACAGCTTCTAACGTATATTCTTTACTTGGATTGTATTCACCGTGAGGCTCTAATACAGATATAAATTTATGATGCTTTTGACCCTCAACACGACGAATAAAACCGTTTTCGTTGCGTAAGTTAAAATCAGGGTCGTTTGCGCCTATTTGAGTAAACAAAAAAGACTCATCACCTTTAACCAAACTCGTTTGCGTATAAAAGCGACCATTTTCGTTTAACCACGTTACTTTAGCTAAACCACTTTGAGGTTGCGCTTGAGCTTTAAGCCATAGATGCTGGTAGCCATTTTTAGTACCTAATGCAGACAGTTGTGTTGCATTTGCTTTTAGCTCAAAGCTGGTATCTATAAGCTGACCTTTATAATGCAAAGGCAAATCAAGCTGATGTGCTTTATTTGCTGCAACATCAAATATATCAAGTGCAACTGTGCTTTGTAGTTCAGGTAAGTTAATAAGTGCAAGCGTACGCTCAAGATCAACGCCTATATAAGCTGTGCTTATTTCGCCGCTTGAAACCGTGCCGTATTGATTCGTTTCGAAAAAGTTAAGTGTAGGGTAATTACTATTTCCTACTTCAACATTTGCATTAAAATGCGTTGTTTCGTCAACCACTACCGTATTGTGCGCAACAGTGTGTTTAGCGTAAGTTTCGTTTTCAGGTAAATAACGACCGCCGTATTTAGCTTCTACATTTAAAAAACGTGCAGCGCCATAATCAGAGACAATTTCATTACCGTGGTCGTAAAACTGCCATGTTAGTTTATCAAAATGACCGTGACCTAAGCCTTGTGCAGCAGGTTTAAATAGCAGTGCTTGATCGCCACCTACCTGCGTTCTCATTACAACTAGAGCACCTTGTTTACCGTCATTACCATCGCCGAAGGCAACAGATTTAAACGAATAAGGTTTTGCCATGTTGTTATCAAGTGCTTGAGCTACTTTTAGTCCATCACCAGAGAGAATTATTTGGTCTTGTTGCTTAGCAATATCTAAATAACCCGCATCGTTGGTTAAGCCATATGCTGCCGTTACACCATTAACTAACTCAATGGTATCGATACCTTTACTTTTTATTGCATCGTTAATTGGGAAAAACAAACCGTTGTAGCTAAGTTGAATCGTCGTATCAATCGCTTTTAATAATATGCCATCGCGATATTCAAAGATTTTTCGTTGTGGTTCGTTGTTTTCAATCGCTTTAGCAAACGTAACAAAGGGTAATAGTGCAAAGCGTTGATAGTAAGGACCTTCGTTATAGTAACCTTGTGGTGAAAACAGCATCTCTAGCTGCTTAATAAAGCCACCTTTACCCGACTTTTCTAAATCGTATAATGATTTTTCTACCCACTCAGGTTCACCTAATACATACCCAGCCATGCCAACACCCGCTGTTGCCCATGTTCCATGGTTATGTACTTTATTAAATGTAGAGGGTTGGCCTACTGATGTGAACAACGAAACAGGACGTAGTAAGTCATCCTCGATTGTTTTAATGTTATCGGCATTTAACGAGTCATGAATTAGATCATAAGCTTGTATTGTGTACACAAGCCACATTGCTTCATTAAGACTTTGCCAAAAAAACTTACCTGGATTTTGCGAGTCCATTTTACGTTTTGGATGCAGACCAAGCGTTGGATATAATTTTGCATACTCAAGCAACATATCACGCACGTAATTTGCATATTTATCATCTTGGCTTAGTTGATAAATGATGCCTGCGTTATACATAAGCTGATAATTTTTTTTGTGGCGTTCATGTGTATAACCACCACCACCATCTTTTGGTACAGGTACCGCAATTGGTTGAGCTATTTGTTCGTCTACTTGCGCTTTTAATAGCTCAAACGCAGTAGAAAATTTACCTTCGCTGCCTATTGCTTGGCGCATATGACTTACGTCATCAGTAGTAATTACTAAGTTTGGGTGCGCTGCATGCGCACCCAATGATGTAAGTAATGTAAGTGCTGCTACAGCCGCTATTTTAAAACCTGTTTGGCATTTTAATAAGTACATAGTATTTACCCTGCCTTATTTAAAATGTTGTTATTTTTTAATACTGCTGTATGTGGGCCTTTAACTCTTAGTTCTTTAACACTTGGTGCTTTGGTTGCATCAAATGTATTGTCTGAGATTTCAGTTTTAGGCTCGCCTACTGTGTGCTCTGCAACAATAGGAGCAGATTTAACAAATTTATTATCTTTGATATTAGTAACCTGAACACCGTGAACATAAATGCTCGCTTGCTCTTTGTTACGCTTACCAAGGCCAACGTTATTAAGCGTGTTATTTGTCATTTCAAAATGAGGGCCAAATGTACTTTCATCAGTACCACCACGGTAAAGCTTAAGTACACCACCTTGCACATCATTAAATGTATTATTATTTACAATAACGTATTCCGCGTTATAGACACCTAAGTCTTCAATTTCAGTATTTAGACGTAAAATGTCACCGGTTACTGTATTAAAGGTATTACCTGTAATAATAATTTCGTCAGCCATTGCACCTTTACCAGTGATAAAGAAATGGAATGAATGATTAATATCTAAAGCATTTAACACTGAGTTGGTCATTACAAAGCGGTAATTATCAACCATACCCCATTTTTGCGTACGAACAATGCTGTTACCTATTGCATCTGGCGCGTTTTCACCTGAAATAGATAAACCATCTAGTTTTAAGCTGCCGCCATCATGTATTTCAAACAAGGTAGAGCGTTGAAAAGTAAGTTTAGACTTTGTGTTCTGCTTTGCTTTAATTGTCAACGTTTTATCAATTTTAACCAGTTTAGAAACATCATACTGGCCAGGCGCTAGTTCTAGAACATCGCCCGACTCTGCATTATCAATAGCGTCTAGTAATGCACTTACATCAGCTTTAACAGAATGTGTCTTACCAGAATCAAACTCAACAAGTGCTGGTACTTTTGCATACCAGCTAACACCGGTATCTTCTTTTTTAAGTACTTTTAAGTCGCGTTTTGCACCTACATTTAAACTTTTAGATGTTGGGTAAAGTAGACCATTACTTGCTTTTTTAAGCGTGATTTTTTCTTTTTTTACACCGTACGTTAACTCAGAAAGTACTTTTGTATCAGCAATGTTGTTACTTAGTACCAGCCCGCTTACATCATCAAATGTTGTAAATGGCTGTTCACCATCTTGATTTATGATTAAGTTGTTTTTCATTACGCTATCTTTAGGTGCAGCGCTACGCTCAGCATCGCTACCAGCGGCAAGTTGAATATGACGCACATTTATAAATGTGTTGTTTTCAATTGTCGTATTTTCAACTTGGTGATAACGATTTATAGATGAATTTGGTACGCCGTTCATCACAGTAAAGCCACTGCCAAAACGATACCCTGTTAGACCTTGTAGGTAGTTATTTCTTACAATTTGGTCTTTATTGATAACGCGAATACCACCTGTGTGGTCAACACCATTACCAATAAAAATATTTTCTTCTATAAGGTTACCGTTACCATGGCGCAGCGTTAATGTACCGCGCGCTTCATAAAATACGTTATTACGAAGAATGTTTTTGCCTGACTTAACCGAAACAATTTCTACTTCACCATTGGTGCGTTCAAAATAGTTATTTTCTACCAATGTATGTGAATCAGTTAATGAGTAATGGCTGGTGCCAATACGAAGGGTTTCACCACCGTTTGAACCAAAAGTTGGACGGTAGCCAAAATAGTTGTTGTCTATGCGGTGATAGTTTTCCTGACTTGCTTGAGTGTTTAAACGAACAGCAACTGTCACACCTTTATTTCGTTTGCCAACTAAATGACTATGATCAAAGCGGTTATGTTGTCCATATAATGCAACCCAATAATCAGACTCTCGTTTGTCTGGATTACTGTAATTATCGATTACTGTTTGAGTAACTCGTGAATTGTAGGCTAATTCATTTTTATTTTTACGAAACTCTATTACAGCTGAGCTCGGTGTGTAGCCGTCTTTAAATACTAAACCTGAGGCTTCAAGGTATTTACCTGCAAGTCTTAGGTTCGATTGACCCGATAAAATTACTTTACCGTTAGTTTCAGCGGTCAATAAAATAGGAGAGTTTTTTGTACCTTGGCCTTCAAGTAGGATTTCGAAGTCAGACCAAGTACCATTTTTAAGTACTACTTTGTCGCCAGCAACTAGATTAGCTGCGATATCATTAAAAGCTTGTTTACTTTCTACAAAATAATCTTTGGCCGCTATTTGTGTGGATATGCAACCGATGAGAACTAGACTAAGCTTTATTGTGTTAATCAAACGCATAGTTAACTCTTTTTCGTTGTGACTGAAAGTAGTGCTTCATCAGAATTTAAAAAAGCTGACATTGCACAAAGACTTTAGTCAATTGGTGTCATGTGTGTTAAAGCGCCTTAAGCCAAAAGCTTAAAGCGCTCAATAAGGTCGAGAAGTATTACTTTTCTAGCTTTTTGAAGTAATCAAAAATTTCAGGAACGTTACCTTGACCCATACCAGCGTCAAACGCTGCTTGTAGGTTAGCTGATGAACCTTCAGCGATTTTTGATTCAGTACCTAGGTCTTCTACCATTTGTAGGAAGTAGCCTAAATCTTTGTTTGCATTAGCAATCGAGAAACCAAGGTCGCTAACATTATCAACTGCATAGTTTTTACAAAATTGCATAAACGGTGAATTAGATGGACCAGTCGACATGATGTCAAAAAGTTGTTGACGGTCAACACCAGCAAGCTCTGCAACTGCAAATGCTTGTGACATAGCACATACTGTAGTCATGCCCATGAAGTTGTTGATAAGCTTAGTTGTATGACCTGCACCTAGCTCGCCAAGATGGAAAACGTTTTCACCTTGATCTTCTAGTACTGGTTTAACTTTATTGAATGTATCAATATCGCCTGCAGCCATGATGTTTAAAAGGCCGTCTTTAGCATGTGCTGGTGTACGACCAAGAGGAGCATCAATCATGCCTGCGCCTTTAGCTGCTAAATCAGCACCAATTTTTTTAGTAGATGATGGAATAGAAGTACCAAAATCAACTAGTACTGCACCTTCTTTAATACCCGCTAGGATACCGTCTTCTGCATAAATGATTTTTTCTACAACGGCAGAAGTTGTAAGACAAAACATAACAATATCTGAACCTTCAGCTAGCTCTTTAGCAGTGCTTGCTGTTTTTGCGCCTCTAGCGACACATGCTGCAACCGCATCTTTGCTAAGGTCCATAACAATTAGCTCATAGCCTTTGTTTTGTAAATTTTCGGCCATGTTGCCGCCCATTAAGCCTAAGCCGATGAAACCGATGACTGGTTTTGACATGAATAACTCCTAAATATGTGGCGCATACTTTTATAAGAACAAGTAAAATCTACTTTAAAATACGCTGTGTCTTTGTTTCAATTTGTAGAGTAACTTTAAGCTTGAGTTATTTATAAATTAACCTGTGCAAAACGTAACTCTGATTAATTACCAATACATTGTATTCACTCAAACCAAGCAACTTACCAATTGGTATGCAAAAACTGTATTACCATACGCCTTTTTTGTCAACCAATAAGTTAACCAAGTAAATCCCATATTTTTACAAATTACATACAAATGAATTTAATATCAATTAAAAACAAACAGTTAGATATCAAAAACCCAATCAGGCATAGGTTAACTTTTGTTGAACAATCAGTAACTTTTTTTATACTAATAGGTTGACCAATAATTGAGTGTTCTTTATTTAAATATGCAAAATTCAATAAAATGGTTCATTAATTGGTAATTTACAATTGATGTTATTGGTAAAATTATAAGGATCATACGTCAACAGCTTCCAACTCTAAATGGTATTGAGGTTGTGATTTGTACGTAACGCCTACATATATGGCTAATACATATAAAAACCACAAAATGCGCTTAATAATAGCGCTTAGTTAAAAATATACTGAACTTTGAAAAATCACTAAAGGAACTGAATAATGCGTTTATTACATACTATGCTGCGTGTTGCGGATTTAGATAAATCAATTGCTTTTTATACTGAAGTATTAGGTATGAAAGAATTACGCAGAGCTGATAACAGTGAATACAGATACACTCTTGCTTTTATTGGATATGGCGAGGAAGCAGATAATACAGTATTAGAGTTAACTTATAACTGGGACGAAGATAGCTACGACCTGGGTAATGGATATGGTCATATTGCCATTGAGTTTGATGATATTTACAAGGCCTGTGCTGATATTAGAGCAGTCGGTGGTAATGTTAGTCGTGAACCTGGATCAGTAAAAGGCGGCACTACTGAAATTGCTTTTGTAAAAGACCCTGATGGCTATGCAATTGAGCTAATTCAGAAAAAAGATGACATAAGTAAATTTTAAATTACCTACCAACTAATTCAAGTTATAACAATTTGCTTAATGCCAATCTGCTTATATATGGAGTCTATTTAACGTTAAGAAAATTACGCTAGGACTAGGCAAAAATTTTTGTATCTAGTTGTTCTAAATAAAAAATTTTTAACGACGTTATAGTGCAATTTAATTCGTTAAATTGATCAAAGATTTATGCTGGTTGGTATAACTATGGAGGGGTTTAATTTTATAAATTGTTCAAATATTTATGCAGATTGGTATTAAGTAAAAAGGTGCTTTTCAGCACCTTTTTAACGCAACTGACTATCTTTACTGCCACGTCTATTAAACGATTTAGCGCTAGCATCATTACCTTCTATTGCAGCTTGACATGCAACACAGTAGCGCACTCCTGGTAACGCGAGTCTTCGTGCTTGTGGGATTTTCTCATCGCACTCATCACATAGCTCTGCACTTGCGCCAGATATTAAATTGCTTCTTGCATACTGTACGGCGTCATTAACACTCGCATCAATTTGATCTTGAATTGCACCGTCTCGTGCCCATCCACTTGCCATAAATCCTCCTAATAAAGTTGGATGTTTAAATTCATGCTACCAAATCGAATCTTTATAAGTACTGAATAAAAGAGCTAGGAATGTGATGCCCTTTGAAGGTTTAAGCTACGAAACTATATTTTATATCTGGTGGAAAGATGCTGTAGTTGCTCCTTGTAATCTACTTCACAAAAAGTTCAACACTCTACAATTAGGCAAAAAAAAGCAGCTAAAAAAGCTGCTTTATAATTCCAATGATTTATTTAAATATTAAAGGCTGTAGTCAACAACCTTCATACCTAATTTTTCGAGCTCTGGACGAAGTGTTTTAGCATCACCCACTACTAAATAAATCATGTCTTTAGTATTTAAGTGTTTTTTAGCTAAGGCGTTAACTTCTTCTTTGCTAATATTGCTAACAATCTCATTTCTTTCTTTTACAAAGCTAGGTTTTAAATCGAACTCTAATATTTGTGCTAAAAAGCCAAGTTTTGCATTAGGCGTTTCGTATTTAAGCGCATCTTTT
The DNA here is from genome assembly GCF_011378705.1 of Pseudoalteromonas sp. SA25. Classification (NCBI taxonomy): domain Bacteria; kingdom Pseudomonadati; phylum Pseudomonadota; class Gammaproteobacteria; order Alteromonadales; family Pseudoalteromonadaceae; genus Pseudoalteromonas; species Pseudoalteromonas sp. SA25. The sequence continues at coordinate 17,742 of NZ_WTKV01000032.1, forward strand.
TGATTGATAGCCTTACGCATAAACATAAGCTCTTCGTCAGTGACACCGTTTTGAGCATAGTTATTAAGCTCATTAGTAAACTCTGTAATAGACGCTGCAGTAGAGTCGGCTCTCACCGCTGCAGAAGCGGTAAAGCCACCTGATGTTTTATCACCCCAGAAACGAGAGCGAGCACCGTAAGTGTAGCCTTTATCTTCTCGTAAATTTAAATTGATACGGCTGTTAAACGTGCCACCAAGTGCAAAGTTCATCAAGTTAGCTTTAAAGAACTCACCTGTAATATCTTCAACCATATCGCGTTTACCAATACGAATTTCTGATTGAGGAGCGTCTGGTTTATCAACCAAATAAATTACATTAGTTTCTACTTTAGGTTCACTGAAATCAACCGCTACTAAGCTCGATTTACCTTTCCAATTTGTAAGTGTAGCTTTAACTTTTGGTTCAATTGTTGACTCTTTTAAATCAGAAACAATAATTACTTGAGCGCCCTGCGGTTTAAAGTTTGCGCTATAAAAAGCTTTAACGTCAGCAAGTGTAATAGCCTCTATACTATTAAGCGTTCCAGTACTTGGAAGTGCAGCTATATTGTTGCCATATAGTAATTTACTATATGTATTAGATGCTAAATACCCAGCATCCTTCATTGAATGTTGAATATTTTGAATGATTTGCTTTTTATTACGCTCAAAGTCATCTGCATTAAATGCTGGTTTAAATAACTTTTCTTCGACAAGCTTTAGCGTTGCATCTACATTCTTGGTTAAGCTAGAAACATACACATTTGTATGTGTTTTATCTGAGTAGATACTTACCTGGCTACCTAGTTTTTCAAGCGCGTTACTCATCTGCTCTGTAGTGTAGTTTTGCGTTGACTCGCTCATTAACGATGCAGTTATTGATGATAAACCCACTTTACTAGCTTGCTCACTGTACAGGCCACCCGGAACTTTAATGAAAATAGCGGTAGTTGGCGTTTCTGTACTTTGAGTACCTAATATTTTAATACCGTTTTCGGTCTTAGTTTGCCAAAGAGTAGGAACATCAACAGCAGGATTTGCGCCGGCCTCTGGATGAGCACTTCGATCAAATGTATCAACAGCTCTTCGTGCCACTAAATCATCAGCTGAAGTTGTAGATGGACCTCCAAAATCATGCGATTTAGGCGTAAAGTTGTCTGGAGCAGCTATAAGTTGAGTTTGCCCTTCTGGTACAACACTCATAATAACGGCAGATTTACCTTTGATATATTGATTAAAAACACGCATAACATCAGCTTTTGTAACTTTGTTATAACGTGCAATCTCATCTTTAGCTGAATTTGGGTTACCTGTAAACGTTTCTGACGCGGCTAGTTGAGAGACTTTTCCTGATACGCTTTGCAGACCAAAAATTGCACCAGATTCTATTTTAGCTTTTACTTTATCTAAATCATCATGTGTAACGCCACGCTCTTCAAATTCAACAAATGAATCACGAATGATTTTTTCCATATCAGCTAACGTTTTCCCTGCTGTAGGATTTGGTAAAGCATAAAGACTAATTGAACACGCTAACTCTTGGCATGGATGATTTGCACTTGCTTGAACAGCAAGTTGAGTTTTAACTAAGTTTTTGTATAGTAGTGAATTATTACCACCACCCAATATTTCAGCAAGTATATCAAGAGGTGCTTCATCTTCAGAGCGAGCGTAAGTAGTTGGGAAACTCATACTTAATAAAGGTAAATGTACCTTATCTTCCATTGAAATATATCTATCAGCATCTAGTGTTACAGCTGTTTTTTCTACTGTAGGGATTTCAGGGCCTTTTGGAATTGGTGCAAAGTATTTAGTAACTAATGGCAGTATTTCATTAGCGTTGATATCGCCACCAATAGTAAGCGTTGCATTATTAGGACCATACCACTTTAAAAAGAATGCTTTTAAATCATTTACATTTACGCGATTAAGATCGTCCATAAAACCAATTACTGGCCATGAATATGGATGACCATCTGGATACATCGCTTGAGCAACACGTTCACCTAAACGACCATAAGGGCGATTATCAACACGTTGGCCGCGCTCATTTTTTACTGTTTCGCGTTGTACTTCAAATTTTTCTTGGGTTACAGCATCGAGTAAAAAGCCCATTCGATCAGCTTCTAGCCACAACATTTTTTCTAATTGATTTACAGGTACTGTTTCAAAATAATTTGTTCTATCTGAGTTAGTTGTACCATTTAAAGTACCGCCTGCTTCAGATATTATTTTAAAATGTTCCTCATCAGCAACATTCTCTGAACCTTGAAACATCATATGCTCAAAAAAGTGAGCAAAGCCTGACTTACCCAACTCTTCGCGAGCAGAACCAACGTGGTATGTTACATCAACGTGTACTAAGGGATCTGAATGATCCTCATGCACAATTACAGTTAAACCGTTATCTAGTTTATATTTTTTATACGGTATGTTGATTTCACCTGCATTAGATTTCACTGACTCAATAAGTGTAACGCCAGGAATTGATGTTTCTGTAACAATATTTTTATCAACAGCTTGAGTTGAGCTATTACATGCAGCCAACCCTGATGCAAGTAAAACAGCAAGTGCAATTTTTGTGAGTTTCATTTTTTAGTCCATATTTAAATTAACTCAATGAGTTTAAAGACTAATTAAAAGTACAACAAGGAATATGGAGCGATTATGGGTTTGGTTTTGTAACAAAGTGTAAATAGATTGATATAAAAATGAAGTGTGAAATGACGGTGTTAATTTGTGGTTTTATTCTAATAACACTGCACTTCCCTATCTAAGTAGTAAATGACATAGCTAAGAGATTGATACTCTTAATAACATCGTGCATATAGAGTGTTATGTAACACTGCTTTATACAATACTTAAAATAGTAAGTGGCGTCCCCAAGGGGATTCGAACCCCTGTTACCGCCGTGAAAGGGCGGTGTCCTAGGCCTCTAGACGATGGGGACACATAAATGTGTCACTAGGACAACTGAATTTTTAGACTCGTTTCAGGCGAGCTTTCTTAATAACACTTCACTTTCCTATTAAAAATAAGTAAGTGGCGTCCCCAAGAGATTAGTACTCTTGATAACGTCGTGCATAGAGAGTGCGGTGTCACACTGCTTTACACAATACTTAAAATAGTAAGTGGCGTCCCCAAGGGGATTCGAACCCCTGTTACCGCCGTGAAAGGGCGGTGTCCTAGGCCTCTAGACGATGGGGACACATAAATGTGTCACTAGGACAACTGAACTTTTAGACTCGTTTCAGACGAGCTTTCTTAATAACACTTCACTTCCCTATTAAAAATAAGTAAGTGGCGTCCCCAAGAGATTAGTACTCTTGATAACGTCGTGCATAGAGAGTGCGGTGTCACACTGCTTTACACAATACTTAAAATAGTAAGTGGCGTCCCCAAGGGGATTCGAACCCCTGTTACCGCCGTGAAAGGGCGGTGTCCTAGGCCTCTAGACGATGGGGACACATAAATGTGTCACTAGGACAACTGAATTTTTAGACTCGTTTCAGGCGAGCTTTCTTAATAACACTTCACTTTCCTATTAAAAATAAGTAAGTGGCGTCCCCAAGGGGATTCGAACCCCTGTTACCGCCGTGAAAGGGCGGTGTCCTAGGCCTCTAGACGATGGGGACACATAAATGTGTCACTAGGACAGTTGATAAGTTTAACTCACATCATGAGCTTTAAGGTAATTGCGTTTAATACAAGTAAAGACTCGAGCTTTAATTGTGACGCTATTTTCTCGGTAAAACCGCCTTTAACTAATAAAAGTTAAGTGGCGTCCCCAAGGGGATTCGAACCCCTGTTACCGCCGTGAAAGGGCGGTGTCCTAGGCCTCTAGACGATGGGGACACAGAAAACTGCTACCCTAGGACAAAACACTAATTTTTGGTGGAGCCATGCGGGATCGAACCGCAGACCTCTTCACTGCCAGCGAAGCGCTCTCCCAGCTGAGCTATGGCCCCAACTTAATCAATACCCGCCGTGATAAACACATCGTGTATCGCTTAGTGCGGGGCGCATTCTATGCACCACCCAAAATAAAGTCAACAGTTTTTTACCTAGCTTTATTTAAATGGTTTAATTTTCAACAAACTGGCTATCAAGCGTGCTAAAAAATACAATTTGAATAAGATTCTAGCCCTACTGCTTATAATAACATCACTATATCGCAGCGAATACTTAACAACACCCTACTCCCCTATTTAATGCAACAAAATTGCATCAAAGCAAAGGTATACATTTATATGCAAATTGAACTTATCTAAAAACTACCAATTAAGGCCCCGCCAATCGCCTTAATCTTTTAAAAGTTACAATTGCTTATAATAACCAAAACTTAAATGTGGATTTGAGAGTGCCCACTGCCTTTACTTGCTTAATAACCAGCGTAACTCGTACTCAAAAACTCGATTATTGTTTGAAGAACATTTTTTAAAGAGCATTGTAGCTTCGTAATGCTATGTACAAAACTTTAGGGCGTGTTGATCTTTGGTGGGTGAATTTGCAGCAGTATGTTTGGTTTTTAGGCAAGGCAGAGCCTATGTAGTTTGGTTATTACCCATGAATAGGCGATAACGCCGCATAAAGTCCAAACATGCGCTGCCCTTTGGGTTCAATCCTCAAAGGTCAACACGCACTAGTTATATGTGATCTATTTAGTCTTAATCCGAAGGCTATTAGTGAAGTATGAGTATTTACGATTTGGCTAGGTTGGCTTATAAAAATAAAGTAAGTACAAAAATAGAGTTTAGAATGCTGAAAATAGCATTTGTTTTGGGGAGTTTAGATTAAATTCATTTTTAAAGGACCGCTCTATTCACTAAATAACTCGCCCTAATATTAATCCATCTTGCTCATAATCATAAAAACGACTCCAGTAAAAAAAACAATAAGTATCGTGAAGCTAAATTTAAGATTAATAAAATACAATTCCCTACTCACTTTTAGGAGCTTATTAGGTGCTTAATTGAACTGCAATATCAAATTTGATGATAAAATAGACTTCAACCATATCCTATTGTTTATAAAACCTTCATTCAGCACATTTTTATCATTCAAGTGTTGACACATTTCCAACTCTATCTATAATAGCGCCCCACAACAACGCAGCAATGCAATGTTGTTTAGATGTGGGTGATTAGCTCAGTTGGGAGAGCATCGCCCTTACAAGGCGAGGGTCACTGGTTCAAGTCCAGTATCACCCACCACTTTTTAATTAAAGTGTTCACATCTAAATTCTATATGGGTCCTAAGCTCAATTAGAAAATAGAGAGCATTACCGCTACTTACAAGTAACGGCGATGTTCACTGGTTAAAGTCCAGTACTATTTTTTTAATAGTAGCGTTTTAATTTATATGTGGGTGATTAGCTCAGTTGGGAGAGCATCGCCCTTACAAGGCGAGGGTCACTGGTTCAAGTCCAGTATCACCCACCACATATAAAACCTATTATATAATAGTCGTGTTTTAAAATTGTAATATGGGTCGTTAGCTCAGTTACAAGAAAAGAGAGCATCACCGCATTTTATAAAAGATGGCGAAGTTCACTGGTTAAAGTCCAGTACTATCTATATGTAGTAGCATGTAATATGGGTCGTTAGCTCAGTTGGGAGAGCATCGCCCTTACAAGGCGAGGGTCACTGGTTCAAGTCCAGTACGACCCACCATTCTTAGAATGGTGCATATTACAAGAAAATCTAAATGGGTCGTTAGCTCAGTTAGAAAAAAGAGAACATTACCGCTATTTACAAGTAACGGCGAGGTTCACTGGTTAAAGTCCAGTACTATTTATTTCAATAGTAGCGTTTTAATTTATATGTGGGTGATTAGCTCAGTTGGGAGAGCATCGCCCTTACAAGGCGAGGGTCACTGGTTCAAGTCCAGTATCACCCACCACATATAAACCTATTATTATATCAATAGTCGCGTTTTAAAATTTAATATGGGTCGTTAGCTCAGTTGGGAGAGCATCGCCCTTACAAGGCGAGGGTCACTGGTTCAAGTCCAGTACCACCCACCACTTTTTAATTAAAGTGTTCACATCTAAATTCTATATGGGTCCTAAGCTCAATTAGAAAATAGAGAGCATTACCGCTACTTACAAGTAACGGCGATGTTCACTGGTTAAAGTCCAGTACTATTTTTTTAATAGTAGCGTTTTAATTTATATGTGGGTGATTAGCTCAGTTGGGAGAGCATCGCCCTTACAAGGCGAGGGTCACTGGTTCAAGTCCAGTATCACCCACCAAATTACATCAAGTGGTTAATTTGATAATAAAGAATTAAATAACAGGCATACCTATTATATGTGGGTGATTAGCTCAGTTGGGAGAGCATCGCCCTTACAAGGCGAGGGTCACTGGTTCAAGTCCAGTATCACCCACCACATATAAATACCATCAGACAACCTCTCTANGAGCATCGCCCTTACAAGGCGAGGGTCACTGGTTCAAGTCCAGTATCACCCACCACATATAAACCTATTATTATATCAATAGTCGCGTTTTAAAATTTAATATGGGTCGTTAGCTCAGTTGGGAGAGCATCGCCCTTACAAGGCGAGGGTCACTGGTTCAAGTCCAGTACGACCCACCATTCCTAGAATGGTGAATATTAAAATGTAATTTGGGTGATTAGCTCAGTTGGGAGAGCATCGCCCTTACAAGGCGAGGGTCACTGGTTCAAGTCCAGTATCACCCACCAAATTACATCAAGTGGTTAATTTGATAATAAAGAATTAAATAACAGGCATACCTATTATATGTGGGTGATTAGCTCAGTTGGGAGAGCATCGCCCTTACAAGGCGAGGGTCACTGGTTCAAGTCCAGTATCACCCACCACATATAAATACCATCAGACAACCTCTCTAGTAATAACTCTTTCTTCGCGTATTAAATACATTTAAGAACTTTATAAAAACTCAATATATAAATCGTATGTAATTAACTTAGCCGTAAGAAAAAGAGCATCGCCACCCTTTACAAATAATGGCGAGGGTCACTGGTATCAAGCCAAGTAATCAGACAACTCTTTAAATGACAACTTCTCTAGTAATAACTCTTTTCCCATATTAAATACGTTTAATTCCTCTTTTTACCTTAAATACATTTCATATTTTTATTAAAATCTAAATTTCCATATCAAAGCACTCATCAAATATAGCGTTATCAATTTTACTTATTTAGTTTTTAATTATGTTATTCGGCTCAGTACCTTCGTAGTTAGATAAACGTATTAGGCAAAGTTAAATACCTAATAAATACAGCTATCATTTAAATTCCCTTGTAAGGAGTTAAACTGTTGATTATAGTCTGTGTTAAATACAATTACGCTTAAGCCAATGCCAACTAAGATTTATTCAAAAGCCAAAATACTTATAGTAGAGGAGCAGCCACTTGCTCAAAGCTATATGAAACAATCGTTAGAAAGGCTTGGCTTTCGACAGTTGCGCTTTGCTGATCATGCAAATTCTGCAAAAGAGCAGTGTTTAAGTGAAGAATTTGATCTAATCGTTTGCTCATTCAACTTAAATAAACACCAAGATGGCTACCAGCTTTATGAAGAGCTACGTGTAAAGCAACTCATAAAAAGCTCGACTGGCTTTATTTTTATCTCAGCAGAAACAAGTGGCTCACTCGTTCATAGTGTTCTTGAGCTGCAACCAGATGACTTTTTAGTTAAACCTTTTACAGTACAAGAGCTTAAAATACGTATTGAACGAATCTTAAAGCGTAAACACGACTTACAAACAGTGTATTCATTAATTGATGATGGTAACGATTCAAAAGCTATTAAGTTTATTGATACCGCTCTGGATAAAAAAAATAATAATTACAGCCCTATCCTACTTCGCTTAAAAGGTGATGCCTTACTTCGCTTAAAGCGCGCTCAAGATGCGAAAGACTTTTTTAAGTCTGTTCTCGACATTCAAAAATTTGCTTGGGCAAAAGTAGGCTTAGTAGAAGCACTTATAGCGAATAACGAACATATTTTGGCGCAGCGAATGCTCAAAACAATGTTAGAGCGCCAAGAAACTCGTTTAGTAGCCCTTGATTTGTTGGGCAGATTAGAAATAAAGCTAAATCAGTTTGAGCTAGCACAAAGCTTTTTAAGCCAAGCTGCAGAAATTGCACCGCGAAATATTACACGCCAAAAATCGCTAAGTAATGTGTCGCTAATTAATCACGACTACGAAAAAAGCTATTTAACTCAAAAAGATATAGCCACCTTTGCAAAACACTCAATACACGACCACCCCGATGTATATTTGAATGCAGCACGTGCAGGTATCGACTTTGCGCTAACGACTGATCAAACCGATCAAATTCAACGAATTTCTAGGCAAACCAATCAGTACATTAATGATTTAAAAAAACAGTTTCCTAATAATACAAATCAAGCTCAAATTGATGTACTTAATGCACGACTCCATTACTTAAAAGACGAGCATCAAAAAGCGAAAAAGCTAATTGAACAACTTGATGATGACGATACTCATATCCGATCGGTTGATGGCGCACTTGATAAAGCAAAAGCATTTCATGAACTGGGGTTTCATCAAAAGGCGCAAACCTTATTCACACAAATAATTAGCCACTGTGAAAGACATCCCGCAGTTAGCGACACAACTTACTTACGTTATATTCAGCAGCAGCAAAGTGAGCGACGCGATATTAAAATGGGTCCAAAAGAGCTTAATAATCATGCTGTTAGTCAATTTAATAAAGGCCAATTAAATACTGCGTTGGAAGCTTTTACACAAGCGTTTAGAGTCATGCCTCGTAATCAAAGTATCGCACTTAATTTATTACAGTGCCTATTTGATTCAACTAAGCAATCTGGCAGCTCATTTAATATGGATCTTGCTAGAAGGTGCTACGCCCTTCTTGATAAAACTAAATTACAAGCAGATCAGGCGCAGCGTTTAGATAAGATTTTGCACATAGCAAAAGAAATGAATTTAGATATTCAAAGCGCTAGTAAATAAAATATTAGAGCCTTTTCATTGATGCGGCATTAACGCAATAACGTAAACCCGTTGGTAATGGACCATCTGGAAAAATATGACCTAAGTGCGAATCGCACACGTTACAAACCACCTCTATGCGCTCCATACCATGACTTGTATCGCTTACATAGCCAATCGCTTCAATTGTCGCAGGTTGCGTAAATGACGGCCAACCAGTACCACTATCAAACTTCTCATCAGCATCAAACAATAGATTATCACAGCAAATACACACATACTTTCCAGGTTCGAGTAATGTACAACTACCCGAGCTACCTGGGCGCTCTGTTCCCTTTTTACGTGTTACGTAATATTCATCTTCTGATAGTTGCATCCGCCACTGCTCGTCAGTTTTGACTACTTTTTTACTTGGGGTAGGATTGCCATTGGTGGCAAAGTTAATAACATCATTCCACTTCAACATAATAGCCTCATTGAATAGTTGATTAGCTATACTTTATAAAGTCATAAAAAGTACGGCTAATTGTTACGTTATTTAATACACTAAAGATCAGCTAAGGAGTGTTGACCGTTTAAGACTAAAACTCGTTCAATCTTAAAGGTAATTTTCTTAGCTAAAGGTAATGGTTTGCTTTTCTGAATCGCTAAGTATTCGTTTAATAAAACTATCTAGCTCTGCTTTTTTTACAGGTAAACTAACACTCATTTGGCGCTCGTTATTACTGTAAATTATTAGCTCATCATCCTTTGTCGTTATACGTTCAATACTCTCAATAACTAACCAATCTGGACCGTGCTTTTTATCAAAAAATCCCATCAAACTAAAAAGTAATAAGTGTTGGGCGTCTCGCTGAATAAAATCCTCTAACCTGTTTCTTGATTTAAATAAAGTCGTTAACCTATAAACGCTTGAGCAAAAAACAAATACCCATAACCCAAATAACACTTTAAACCACATAAACTCTAAAAGCTCAGTGCTAATCATTAAAATAATAAGCACAAAGCCTATTATCGATATAGCTATCGCTATTTTTTTATTTACGGCGTCCACAACTAATCCCTTTTAAGTCGCTTTTTTTCTTCTGATGCCTTTTCTGTCGGCTCAGGCCAATCATTAAAGAAAACAGTTAAATAGCGGCTTTTCACCAAATACCATAATACCCATAAAACAATCATCATTTGTACTGCTAAAAATGATGAAAATCGATAATGGCTATGCGCTGCTTGAACACTTAACCATGTTAAATCAACAACTGCACATAAAATAAGAGGCCAGCGCATATGTCGCCATATTCTTGCTAACCTGTTGCTTGCACTGTGTGAATCTCGTGGTCTGCGTAAACAAAATAAAATAGTCGGTATTATTGCAATACTTCCAATCGTTATTGCGATAAAAAAATCATTTTTATTTTTAAAAAATAACGACATTAAATCTAGTTCAGGCCTGCGGCTTAAAGCCGCAATAACCCAAATAAAATAACTGCGTAATAGCACAAGCACACTTAAATGAAATGCAATAGGCGTACGGTAACTTCCGTACTTATCCCAGTATTCTGGCCCATATCGGCTCATTGTCATTTTCCTAACCGTTATGCTTTATAAGCAACTCAATTAATTCATCTTCAGTTAGTATGTCTATGCCTAGGTCTTGTGCTTTTGTTAGTTTTGAACCTGCTTTTTCACCCGCCACTAACGCATCTGTTTTAGCCGATACGCTACCAGACACCTTGGCACCAAGTTGTTGTAATCGTGCTTTTGCATCATTGCGATTAAGTGTATTAAGCGTACCTGTAAGTACATATGTAAGCCCAGCGAGCGGCTGTTCTTCCTCAGAAGGTGCGCTCAACGCTGGCCAGTTTACACCTTGATCTATCAGCGCATTAACAACTGCTAAATTATGCTCTTCATCAAAAAAGCCACGAACATGAGCAGCGACTATTTCGCCTACATCACTTACTTGCGTTAAACTATCAATGCTGGCATTTATTACATTTTCAAGGGTTAGAAAGTGATTAGCTAAATTTTGTGCTGTCGCCTCCCCGGCTTCTCGAATACCTAATGAATATAAAAACTTAGCAAGCGTAGTGCCTTTAGCCTCTTCAAGTGCTGTTACTAAGTTTTTAGCTGACTTAGGTCCCATACGTTCAAGTGACTCAAAATGCCCCTGTTTTAAAATAAACAAATCAGCAGGCGTTTTTATAAGTTCTCTATCGACTAACTGATCAACAATCTTATCACCAAGACCATCTATATCCAGCGCTTTGCGCGAAGCAAAGTGCTTAATAGCTTGCTTACGCTGTGCAGGACATACAAGTCCACCCGTACAACGGGCTACAGCTTCGCCTTCAACCTTTTCAACATGAGAATCACAGATTGGGCAAGTCGTCGGGAATTCGATATCTCTGGCATCATCAGGTCTGCGCTCAAGTACAACTTGAGTTATTTGTGGGATTACGTCTCCAGCACGGCGAATAATAACTGTATCGCCTACTTTTACGCCTAAACGTGCAACTTCATCACTGTTATGAAGCGTTGCATTTGATACGGTAACGCCACCCACAAACACAGGCTTTAAACGTGCAACAGGTGTAATGGCGCCAGTACGACCGACTTGAAAATCAACATCAAGTAGTTGGGTTATTTCCTCTTGCGCCGGAAACTTATACGCAATAGCCCAACGAGGAGCACGTGCCACAAAGCCTAAACGCTCTTGTAAGGTCTTTTTATTTATTTTTATTACTACGCCATCAATTTCATATTTAAGCTCACCACGACGCGTTAAAATATCGCTGTAATACTCAAGCGCGGCTTTTGGACCTTCAACTAATTTTGTTTCTGGGCACAAAGGTAGCCCCCAATCAGTCAGCTTTTCTAATTGCTGATAGTGCTCCTCAGGAATGCTGCCATCAGCAACAAGCCCGGTGCTGTACGCATAAAACATGAGTGGGCGTTTAGCGGTAATTTTAGAGTCGAGTTGACGCAAACTCCCCGCGGCTGCATTACGCGGGTTAACAAATACTTTTTCACCGCGTTTTTGCGCTTCAGTATTCAATTTCTCAAAGCCAGCGCTGTCCATAAATACTTCGCCGCGAACTTCAAGCTCTTTTGGGTAATCACCACGTAGCTTGAGCGGTACATTACGAATGGTTTTAACATTTTGAGTAATGTTTTCACCGGTAAAACCATCACCTCGAGTAGCCGCTTGTACAAGCACACCATCGCGATAAATAATTGATACAGCTAAACCATCAAGTTTTGGTTCACAACAAAAAGTAAGCTCATCAGTACTCATTAAACGCTCTTTTATACGGCGATTAAACGCAGTGAATTCTTCTTCACTAAAGGCGTTATCAAGTGAGAGCATGGGTACTTGGTGCGCTACTTGTTCAAATTTACTAAGTGCTGCACCGCCTACTTTTTGTGTAGGTGAGTCGGCGGTTAAAAATTCAGGATGCTCGGTTTCAAGTGCGCTTAGTTCGCGTAATAACCTATCGTATTCAGAATCAGGAATACTGGGGGTGTCGAGCACATAATAATTATAATTGTGTTGCTCTAATGTAGTACGAAGATGATTAACTTGCTCACTAATGCTGCTAGACATTTAAACCTCAATAAACATAAAAAAAGCCACTTTGACGATTCACCGTCCAGTGGCTTATAAAAATATAATGTATGCGTTATTTACGCTGAAAAAGAACGAACCTGCTCAACATATTGTCTTACGCGATCTACTGTCATTTCATTTCGCTCAGCATCTAAAATTTGCGCACCAAATTCATCCGCTAACTTTTTAGCTGCGCTGTGCAACATATTAAATGCAGCTAGACCATCGCCGTCGCACGGTAACGTCATAAATAAGCTTACCCCTGCGGTACTAAACTGTTCCATATTATCAATATCAAACGTACCTGGGTTGTACATATTTACTAATCTAAATAAAACAGGGCCTTGACCAGCCGGATCTAAGTGGCGATTAAAAAAGCCTTCCTCAGAATATTTAAAACCTAAAGTGTTAACTGCTGGCAATAATTTACTGCCCTGCATACTAAGCTCTTCCGGCATTTGAATATGTACAATAACAAAGTCAGACATTTGGGCAGGTGCTTCTTCCGCGCTTTGCTCTTTTGCTTCTAGGTCATCAACTATTTCTAGGTCATCTTCAATCGGCACTTCTGGCACGCTTGTATCTATTTGCGGCTCATTTGCATCAAAGTTAAGCTCGCCAAACTGTGGCTCATCACGTTCGTTTTGCATTGGCTCTTTTGGTTCAGCCTCAGTTCGGAACGGTTTAGATGAAGCTGATGCGCTTTCTTGTAATGGTTCAACCCGCTCGTTATCAGATACTTCTGGGCGGTCTTTTTTTCTCACAGACCACAATCCATGTATTAATAAACCACCAATGACAACTACACTGATAATGATTAAAACCCATCTTAATTGTTCGGCCATCCCCTCACCTTTTATTATTTGATATGCCTAAAACCTGTATATTAATTAAAAAATAATACACTTGTTATAAAAATTTATGCATGTGCAAGTTGCACAGCCTGCTCTATATCTACAGCAACCATACGCGATACGCCAGGTTCTGCCATAGTAACACCTGTTAATCTACCAGCCATTTCCATCGCAATTTTATTATGACTAATATAAATAAACTGCACTGATTGTGACATTTCTTCAACCAAACGGCAAAAACGCACAACGTTGGCATCATCTAATGGTGCATCTACTTCGTCCAGCATACAGAAAGGAGCTGGATTGAGCCTGAATATAGAAAACACTAATGATAATGCGGTCAGCGCTTTTTCTCCACCACTTAACAAATGAATTGTTGAATTTTTCTTACCCGGTGGTCGTGCCATTATACTAACACCACTTTCGAGTAAATCGTCACTGGTTAATTCTAAATACGCACTACCACCACCAAAAACTTTAGGAAATAGCTCTGCAAAGTCTTCGTTAACTTGATCGAACGTCGCTTTAAAGCGTGTTTTGGTCTCACTATCAATTTTACGAATTGCACCTTCAAGGGTACTTAACGCTTTTGTTAAATCATCTAATTGACTATCAAGATAATCACTACGAGCTTTAGCTAAATCAAACTCTTCTATTGCCGCTAAGTTTACTGCACCTAATTTATCTAACTGATTAGTAAATCCGGTTAACTGATTTTGCGCTGCACTTAAATTCAATGAATCAGGTAATTCATCAAGTATTGCTTTTAAGCTTTGCTTTAGCTCTTCTAATGGTTCGAGCGCAACTTGCGCTTTTATTAGTAAGCTTTGCTCTTCAATTGTTAGCTTTTGATGCTGCTCTTGCAAGCCCACCAGCTCACCTTGTGAGTTTTTAAGACTTGCTTGCTTGGTGTTTAAACTTTCTTTAGCGTGAGATAATTCTTTTTGTAGCACTACTAGTGCCTGCTCGCCTTTTTGATGCTGCGCTAAAAACTGCGTTATTTTATCGCTAAGCTCTTGCTCTGGGATCAGCAGCTCTTCTATTTCATTGAGTAGTTCTTGCGCACCTTCAGATGCACTAACGTGCTCCTGCTCTGCATGGCTCAATTTGGTTTGGCTTAACTGCCATTCACTGCGTGCCTTTTGCTCTGAGAGCGTTGCCTTATGCGCTTGCGTTTTATATTGCTCAAGCATGCTTAATGCTTCGCTATAACTTTTATCACTTTGTGAGCGCAGGCTATTTGCAGCGTCTACCTCATCCGCTAAGTTAAGTTGCTGCTCATTTAACACTTCAAATTGCTCTGTTTGCTCATCAAGCACGTTATTTAATTGCAAAAGCGCAGTGGTTAATTGCTGTTTTTGTTGCTGTAGCTTTTCTAGTTGAAGCTTAAAGTGCGCTACTTGCTGTTTGAGCATATCGCTGCGTGTACCGGCTACTGCTATATTTTGCGCAAGCTCATGTATGGCTTCTTTTAGCTCGCTTTGCTCGTTAATTAACTTTACTTGCTCGGCTGTATGTTCATCACGAGTGTGTGTTACTTGTTTTAGCTCATCCTCGGCATCAATTAACTGCTGAGCTTTATCCTGCAATTGCTTATGTTTTAAAAGTAATGAGTTTTCGGCATTTCGATCGGCACTTACATGCCAGTTACGACCATATAAAGCACCGTTTTTATCCATAACGGCTGTATAATAAGCATCTTTTAACAGCGTTAGATCACCGCTCTCGCTATAAGCAATGCGCGTTAAATGATCTGGGTACACGCCGCTTGTTATGAATGCCGCTAAGCTATTTTCAGCAATGTGCTTACCACTAATTGGCCACACACTATTATCAGCTTGCTGCTCACTTACATTTAAGTGCTCTAGTGATTTAAGTGCTTGCTCTATTAAGGGCTCAAAGCCTTCTTTAACACTTAGCTGATTAAACAAACCATTAGTACTTTCACTTTCTTCATCAAGCCCTAATGTACTTTTAAGCCCTGTTATACTGGCTTTTAACTCATTTATTGTTTGAGTAAGCGTCGAATATTGCTTTTGTGAGTTATTAACACGCTCATTTTGCACTTCAAGCTGAGCACTGCACTGCGTGTGCGCTGTTTGTTTAGCGGCAAGTTCTTGGGTTAATGTTTGTGTTTGCTGTGTTTGCTGCGTTAATTGTTGTTCTACATCGCTACTTTGTAAGTCAGTAAGCTGCGCATTTAACTGATCAATTTGCTCGTTAACGTGGCTTATTTGCTGCTGAGTTTGTTTAATGTGACTGCTATGCAGTTGCGCATTATTATTAAGTTGCTGCTGTTGCTCACACAAAGTTTGCCAGTGTGTATTGTGGCGCTGCTTCAGCGCTAATAATTCCTCAAGCTCATGCGTTAACTTCCTAACTTGCTCTTCGCACATTAACGCGTTTTCACTTGCCTCTTGCAGGGTTTCATTTAGTTGCTCGCACACAATTTGCTGCTGCGTTTTAACTTCAGTGCTATGGGTTTGGCGTTGCTGTAATTTAATTAAATTTTGTTTAAGCGTTTGAGTTTGTTGCTTTACATTTATTTGCTGTTGCTCAGCGCGGGTAAGCTCGGTGTGTATTACATGTTGCTGATGCTGTGCATCGCTTAGTTTATCTTGCTGAGCTTGTACTTGCCCTTCTAAGCTTGCAAGTACATCGTCATGCCCTGAGTTAGCGGTTTTAAAAAAAGAAATTTGATCATTCAGTTTTTTAATTAGAGTACTTTTTTCAAGTTGCTGCTGATGTAACTTTTGCCATTTTAAAACCGCTATTTGCCCTTTTAGCGTTCGCTCTTGCGCTTTTAACTCTCGGTATTTTTTTGCATCAACCGACTGCACAGCCAATTTATCTAACTGGCTTTGCAGCTCTTTACGCACATCTAACAAACGTTCAAGGTTTTCGCGGGTGCTTTTAATGCGTGTTTGTGTTTCGCGGCGGCGCTCTTTGTATTTAGAAACACCAGCGGCTTCTTCTAAAAATACACGTAATTCTTGTGGTTTACTTTCTATTAAGCGCGAGATCATCCCTTGCTCAATAATCGCGTAACTACGCGGACCAAGACCTGTACCTAAAAATATATCGGTAATATCACGCTTACGGCATTTACTGCCATTTAAAAAGTACAGCGATAGCCCGTCGCGCGTTACTAAGCGTTTAATTGCAATTTGGTTTCGATCAGCAAATGTATTTGAAGGACTACCTTTATCGTTATCAAAAACAAGCTCTACAGAAGCTTGTGATATGGCTTTACGATTAGTTGAGCCATTAAAAATAACGTCGGTCATGGCATCGCCACGCAGGTTTTTAGCAGAGCTTTCACCTAGCACCCATCGTACTGCATCAATAACGTTAGATTTGCCACAGCCATTAGGGCCTACAACACACGTCATTTGATCAGGAAATGGAATTTTAGTGGGCTCTACAAACGATTTAAAGCCCGCTAATTTAATAGTGCTTAAGCGCATCTTATTGTTATTACCAATTTATTATTGTTATTTGTCATAAACAATTTAACCCATAATTTACTAATAGATTAAGCTTGTCGTTTAAAGTTATCTAAAATAATACCGGTCGCCATTGCAACATTAAGTGACTCTGCTCCACCAAAAGCGGGAATGGTGATTTTATTGGTCACTAACTTTGCACATGTCTCGCGTATACCATGCGACTCACTGCCCATTAGCAAAACGCCTGAGCCCGTAAATTGGGTTTTATGTACACTTTGTCCATCTAAAAAAGCACCGTAAACAGGTAAATTTAAAGACTGTAAGTAATCAGGTAAATCTACTTGGCTTACCGATACCCTTACAAATGAGCCCATTGTGGCGCTAATTGTTTTAGGGTTGTAAGCGTCTGCGCTGTCGGTGCTAGTTACTATATGTTTAATACCGTACCAATCAGCTACTCTAATTATTGTGCCTAAGTTACCAGGGTCTGATACGCCATCAAGCGCGAGTATTAAGCCATTTGCTTGTGGTAAAGCTGCCTTTGGCATATTAACAATAGCAATGGCTGCATTATTGCTAACTAGCGTGCTCGCTTTAGTGAGGGTCTCTTCATCCGCTTCAATAAAATTAGCGTCCTGATACTCACCTTGGTACGCATTTATAAATTCGTTTGTAGCAAAAATATTAACCGCATTTAATGGGCTGTTTAATAACTCAAGTACGTTTTTTTCACCCTGTACAAGGTATTGATTATATTGCTTTCGGTACTTTTTTTGGCCAAGTTGGCGAATAAGTTTGAGTTGGTTTTTTGAAATCATAACAGCCCCATAAAATTATCCAGCAAGTATAACAGATTTCGTTATAACATCTGAACTCGAAAAGCAGCGAATAGGGCTAATTTATCTTACTCGCACTTCTTTCAAAGGTCAGATTAATGCGAATAAACATCCCTTTTATTGCCTCTAATTGGTTTGAATCACCAACAGATGCGGCTAATTCATTATAAAGATTATCAGACGCTTGCTTAAAGTTTTCATCAAACTTACCTTTGGTAGCCAGCATAAATGCATCAGCCAACGTGCGTTGCCACTCATTTAAGTATTTTAGCTTTGTGTCACCAGCAAGGTTTTCGCAAATTGAGTTTAATCGCACTGAAGCATGCCCTAAGTTTAGACCGGTTAGTGCAAGGTCAGTAATAGCGCGTGAGTGTGAGCCCTGATCGTAATTAGTTAAGCGTATTAACCTATCTGCCATGCGGCGGTTGTACCAAATACTCGGAGTTTGATGGGTATTTATTTCGAGTAAATCTTTATAGGTAGCCTTAAAAACACGATGAACAAGTAACTGAACACTTGGTCCTGTAAATAACTGAAAAATCCAAAATAAAATACTCACGCCAGCAAAAATAGCGATTGCAGAGCTGAGTGTATAATCAATTGAAAATGCTAGGCTCATATCCATGCTGGGTCTAACCAAAATAGTAAATGGAATACAAAACCCTAAGCCGTATGGCAGCGTTTGTTGATCAGCGAGTAACAGCAAACCTAAAAAATACGGACCAGCTAATACAAGCAATAATATTTCTAATTGCCCTCCACTTTGCGACAGTAAATTTAACGCATAAAAAATAGTTACAAAAGTAGCAACAATTATACCTGCCAATAAACGTTTAATTACAACCTGTAAAATAGCCAAGGGTATTCGCGCCAGCATTATCGAAAATATGACCGGTAATATCATAATTAATAATGCAGCTGAAGAACCTGTATTAATCCAAATAAATGCGCCGATAGAAAACACCAAAGCAGTTCTAAATCCAACTATAATGCCAGCTAATGGGTCACGATATGTAAGCATACTGGGTGCATTTAATAATGTTTTATCGCGTTGTTCTAAAGCTCTGTATGCGCGTAGTAAAATTGTTAAGTCGGCTGCCACTTCTAAGCTCACATTGAGCATGTGAGATTCAAATGGCGAATCACACACCGTATTTGCTCTATAGTCGGTTAGCTCTTTACGCAGCGTTTTAACTTGTTCGGCGCAGTAATCAAAATCGTCAGATTCTTTAATTTGCGCGAATACGTGTTTAAGTTTACTTATTAATTTGTCTAATGTGGGAGTAATAAGGTCTGCGTGGTTTCGTTGCAGGCGACCAATTATTTGAATTGAAGCCAGTAAAGAAAGTACTTTTTGCGACAATTGATTTGCAGCACGTGAGCGCCCTGGACCTTTTGGCCCTTCGTACCTTACTGCGCTAGAGTCTTCGTTTATTGATCCTAATGTTGCCATAATGCCATCTATTTGCTGATGGCGATTTTCGTGCGAGCCTTTAGAATCAAGCTCAGTTACTAAATAATCTAACGTTTGGTTTATAACCGACCGCGCTTGTACTTGCAGTAAGTGTTTAACTTTTACAGGCCAAAACAAATGGCTCACAAGGCCTGCACATATTGAGCCTATTACTATTTCACTCACGCGCGCTTGTGCAATATCAAATATGCTTTGGCTGCTCACCATTGCCGGAGTAACCATGACTAAAAGTACAATAATAGCGGCTGTTACACCTGCCATAGCAAACGCATAAACAAAGTTTGCTTGGCGTACCATTGCCGATAACGCAGAGTTTACTCCCAACCATAATGCAAGTGCACCGAGCGCTAAATAAGGGTAAAGAATTAGCTGAGTTAAAAGCAATATGCCAAATAAACCACCCACTATGGTGCCTATTATTTGGCAAATTGCTTTTTCAATAACTAATCCGCTTTGCGGGCGTAATTGCAAAAATATAGCCGAGACTAACGCCCAATAAGGTCTTTCAAGATTAAGCCACATAGCAATAGTAAGCGCCATTACCATGGCTATAACGCCCTTAGTCGCAAAAATAATTGCCTGTTTTTTAGGAAAAAACAAATTTTGTAATACAACGCCCACTGTCTTCCCCTTAACGTGTAGCGAGATGTATTGTGGCGGTCATTCCTGCGCTTAACTGTGTATCTTCGGGCAATGAATCTAACTTAATATCAACAGGAATACGTTGCGATAAACGTACCCAATTAAATGTTTGTTGCACTTGCGGTAAAAGTTGTCCGTTACTTTGTGTATTCGTATTTGCAATTGCTTTACCTACACTCACTACATGCCCTGTTAATTGCTTACCACCACTTAAAAGCGCTATTTTAGCTTTTTGATCAGGATAAATAAGCGGTATTTTACTCTCTTCAAAGTAACCCGTTACGTAAAACGAATCTAACCGCACGATAGCAAACACAGGGGTGCCTTGAGCTACATAGTTACCTTGGCGTAAATTCAGATTAATTATTTGCCCCGATGCAGGTGCAACTATTTGCGTTCTATCAACATTTAATTGCGCAATTGTTTGCTCTGTTTTAGCTAAGTTATAATTTGCTTCGGCAATTTTGGTGTTGATACGTGTTGATTCTAGTGTTTCTTCACTTATTGCTTGTTGGGTACTTAGCTCAACACGCCTTTCGTATTTATGTTTAGCAAGTTCCCATGTATATAGCGCATTTTCTGTATTGGCTTTACTTTTATCAAGCGCTGCTTGGTAACGCTTTTGATCAACATTAAAAAGAACTTCGCCTTTTTGTACGTTTTGACCATCTTTAATATTTAAAGTTGTGACCCAACCCGAAACGTCTGGAGCAACTGTAACTATGTCTGCTCGAATGCGACCGTCGCGCGTCCAAGGAGTATGCATGTAGTCAGTCCATACCCAACGCCCAGCAAAAACCGCAGCTATAACAACCAAGATAGTAAAAGTAATACGCAGATATTTAATCATTCAATTTATCTTCCACTTAGTAAATAGACGGCCAGTGCCAAGTAACAAACAAATAGTGACACTTCAAACCAAGCCACTTTCCAAATACGGTCATGCCAATCTAGTCGATGCAAAGCAAAACGAGTCAGCGCTGTTAAAATAAACGCAATTGGGAAGTAAACAATCAGCGGGCTAAACTCTAATCCCCCTAACACGACTGCTTGAAACATAATAAATATCCTAATGTTATTTAAAGCGGTGATAAAAGCTGTAAAACCTAAATAAATTTACATCCTCACTACTCTTACAATCTATTATTTTGGCATATAAATCAATTAGCTTAATTGTACGTAGGTGTGCTTAATACATAATTAATGCCATTACATTTAAGCAGCATTAACTATGTATAGTAGCTAAATCGCATATTAAAAAGCTAAAGTTCCCAGTTACCAGCCAAATAAATAAAACCAGCGAGGTTTATTTATAAAAAAGTATTAGAGTATTTAACTCAATACTTAAAACGCCTATTTATAGCTGTTTACAGAAGGGTGAGATAATTATAAACATTGAATTTTGCACTAAAAATGGGTAAATTAACAAAAAAACAACATGGATATAATTTTAATGGAATCAATACACCCTACCCCATCTGAAACAACCCCACCAATAAATGAGCCTGCTGAACCAATTTTTAGCGGAAAAGTGCAGTTTAGTGGTAAAGGCGGTGAGTTTTTTGGAATTTGGATTGTAAATATATTACTTAGCGTTATTACGCTTGGCATATACTCAGCGTGGGCTAAAGTACGTACGCATCGCTATTTTTACGGCCACACCCGCATAGATGGTCATAGTTTTGACTACTTAGCAACGCCAATACAAATTTTAAAAGGTCGGATTTTAGCGGTTATTGTATTTTTTATTTATACATTCTCTATTAGCTTTATGCCTATTTTAGGCCTATTTATTGCTCTTGGTTTTATCTTTTTAATGCCATGGATTATTAACCAAGGTTTACGTTTTAATCTGCGTATGACCCGCCATCGTAATGTTCGCTTTGCTTTTAAAGGCAGCTATGGCGAAGCCTTTGTTAACTTTATACTATTACCTATTGCCAGCATATTTACGCTTTATTTATTAATGCCTTACGTTATAAAACGTATTGACAGCTATATCCATAGCAATATTAGTTACGGTGACAAACCGCTTACTGTAAATCTAAAAGGCGAAACCTATTACTTAACAGCGCTTATTTGCTTTGTAGTGAGCTCTATCACCATGGTGGTATTTATGGGGATTTTAGGATTATTTGGCCTCAATTTATTAGATGTTGAAAATCAACAAAATTTAGAAAACTCTGCTGCTATGGTTATGCTTCCTATCTTTATGATGATTGCCTATGTGCTAATGATTGCCATTGTTTCTGCTGTATGGCACGCCGCTATTAGAAATCACATTTTTGATAACAGTCATTTTGAAGGCATTGCTACATTTAAATCAGAGCTAAAACCAATTCCTTTCGCTGTTTTACTACTCACTAACATGTTGGCTATTGTATTTTCTTTAGGGCTTGCATACCCATGGACAAAAGTACGTACATCAAAAATGCTCGCTGATGTAACTAACGTCACTATTTATCCTGGTGCATTAAACCTAATTGATACCGCGCAAGAACAGCAATCATCATTTGCTGAAGAAGCTGCAAACGTATTTGATATTGACCTTTCTCTAACTTAAGAGCTCACTATGCATGTAAAGGGACATTTTTTCCCCATCGCATCGAGTAACTATCAAATGTGTGTTGCCACTATTAGCGACACACACATTGAAGTTATTAACGATGAACACGTTATAGCTCGCCACGCAATCTCAAGTCTTAAATTAAGCTCGGGGATGGCAGGACTTGCCGACGAACTAAATTTTGAAGATGGCAGTCGTTTTATTCCTCAAGATGTAAGTTACAGATGGCCATTTAAAGAAAATAACCATCACATAATGGAGCGCCTTGAAAAAAGTAAATGGGCAATTTTAGCCGCAGTCATATTTACACCGCTTTTTATGTGGTTAGTACTTTATAAAGCGGTACCGGCCATTGCTGTTTACAGTGTTGATACCCTGCCACGTAATGTTGTGGAACAAATGGGGGAGCAAAGCTTTACACTAATTAAAAAGATTGCGCTTGACCCAAGTGAGCTGCCCGCAGAGCAGCAAACTAAAGTACAAGCACATTTTACAAGTATGCTTAATGCGTTATCGCTTGATCAATCGGTTTATAGATTATCATTTTATAAATCAGACAGCTTTGGTGCTAACGCGTTTGCACTACCCCATGGCCGTATCGTGGTCACAGATGATTTAGCAAATTTACTTGTCGATAAACCCAATGCACTAAAAGCGGTATTGCTACACGAAATGGGCCATGTAGTCCACCAGCATAGCGTACGTATTACAGCACAATCTGCCGCAAGTACAATTGTGTTAGCGGTTGTATTTGGTGATTTAGAAGGTGTTGCCGAAGTAGCGTTAGGTACCGGTGCATCGTTTGCTCAGCAAGGATTTTCACGTGATATGGAACGCGAGGCAGATACGTTTGCGCTGACTCAATTAGAGTCGCTTGGGTATTCGAGTAATGACTTTGCTGATGCAATAGAAGCTCTACAAGAAAGCCATACCAGCGAAAACGAGCACCTCGAAAAAGTAAATGACTTTTTGGAGTACTTATCTAGCCACCCAAGTGCACAAGAGCGTATTGACAATGCTAGGAAATAATCGCGGTTATATTCAACTTGCTCGCTACATAGTGAGTTTAAGTTGGATATATCATGGCTTTTTTCCAAAGCTTTATCATATTGCACCACTTGAAAAATTAATGACTGGCAGTGCTGATTTTTCAGCAGAAGTGTCTGACTTAATTACACGTTCGGCGGGTGTTGGCGAAATTATATTTGGATTGTGTTTATTTGTGTTTTATAAAAATAAACACTTAGTAATTTTAAATATTTTAGCGTTAATTGGCCTTCTACTCGCTGTAGTTGCAGTGCAGCCACAATTACTTATTGAAGCATTTAACCCTGTAACTACTAACCTGCCTCTTGTTGGGCTAAGCGTTATTTGGTTAAAGGAAATTAAGCTGCTGAATAATCGATACCTCTAAGTAAAAAAAGGGTATGCAAGCGCATTAATGCCGTTCACTTAAGGTGAACGGCTTTTTTATTTCTAGCGTACCGCTGTGGTCTTGGATTGACTGAACGAGGAAAACTTCGCCCCCTTCGTGGCTCTAGAATGAGGCTTTCTGCCATCGCATAAAAGTATTTTAATTGACGTGGTATGGCTCCAGGTGTTGAATAAGGTAATCCAACAAGCAACCTCATTATTTGAGCTAAACTACCATTGAAACTCAGTTGGTACGGTAAATAATCACCTTTTAATGTGTGGCACATTTTTACCATCTGATATCGCACCATATTATAAGTAAGCAACACTCCCCACAGCTCTTGCTTTACAAGCGCTGGTAAGCGACTTCTTAATGTTAATCGATTGCCCAGCATATATTGCTTTTGTTCCCGATAACCAAGCTCTATCTCCCAGCGGTGACTGTACAAATCGCCTATATCGGCTGACGGATATCGCATCGGATCTGTCATCGATGTCATCACACTGTATGATTTACCCTTTATTTTTCGAGTCACTAACCTCGCTATTAAGGTGTCAGGCAGCGTTGGCCACATCTTTCTTGCTCTTGGGTTGCTGCTAAGTTGGACTAATTTATCATTACGCCCTAATGTTTGAATAACCTCATATTGCACATTTTTTTTCAGGGGGATTAGCCAGTGGCGTTCACTGCCAGTCGTTTGCCATTTATGTAAAAGCCCTAAAGAATAGAAACCTTTGTCGAATAAAGTGAGACTGTTATCGGGGGTGGTTTCTATAAGCTTTTCAGCCAGCACCATTTCATTGACCTTGTAATCATCAAAAGCACTCCCCGTGATTATGTGGCTGCTTAGCTCCATTTGACACACCATTCTGACCTGTGGGTATTGTGTATTGGTCGGTTTTGTAAAGGCTTCATTGTTTTGGGGTGAGTCATCCGTACGCCAAACAACACCATCGACACCAAGCAAGGTAAGCCCATTCCAATGAGGATGATTAGCGCCATTATTCCAATGCCTTTGGGTGCATTCAAATAAGGCTTTCATGGCGGCTTCACCTAGGTTTTTACGACACTGAGTTAAAGCACTTGGCGCAACAAATGGCTTACCCTCGCGGTCAACAATGTCGAGCATATTAACGACATCGGCCATCGATTCTAGGGTTAGTTTTCTTTTTCGTAGTGTAACGGTTTCGGTCAGTGCATAGGCTTCTTCGATAAGAGATAAAGGGAGTAAATCTACGAGTGTTTCAACGTCATTAGGTTTGATGTTGTTAATAATATCGAGAGCATTAGAAAGTTGCATAAAAAAATCCGAATTCTACAAAAGAATTCGGATTCTTACATACCTAGAAGATCGTTCAAGTGCTATTAACTAATTCTTAAATGATCGGCATTA
>NZ_WTKV01000033.1:0-34030 GCF_011378705.1 Pseudoalteromonas sp. SA25
TCGGGTTCAACAAACATTTTCATCAGGCAAACTCGCGTAACAATTGGCTGAGGTAAGTTGCAGGCGTTGTTGATGGCAAGCTGACTTTTACTTTGCCAACAGTGAGGGTTATCGGCTGTTGCGGCTTGATAACGTCAGGTTGTTTAGTGATTTTGGCGCGAACAAAATTGCCAGGTAATGCCTTTAGCTTGTTTTTTGCGGCATAAAAAGTTGTTTTTGATAAAGTATTTTGCTGACAATACTCAGTGATAGTTAAATCACTCGATTGTTGCTCTTCTATAATACTACGCCATTGCTCAAGGCTACGTGTTTTTCTCATAGCTACCTCTTAATTGAAATTCAGGGATAGCTTAATAGTTTTGACGAGTTACTTGCAGGTGCACTTGGCTAGACGCTTACTCTCAACGACTCCCCAAGATAACTTTATATTTTCAGATAAAAGACTAATCCAGGTGACCCGCTCACCCTAGTTTACTGTTTACAGGTGCTTTAAATACAAAAAGCCCCAGCTAATGCCGGGGCTTTTTTACAAAACTAACTTAATTAAAAAATTAAGCTTGTTTTGGACTAGAAATAACGTCTACTAAAGTCCAAGATTTATTCTTAGAAATTGGTGCGCATTCACGGATAGTAACTACGTCACCCGCTTTTGCTGTGTTATTTTCGTCATGTACGTGTAACTTAGTCGTACGTTTAATGAATTTCCCATAGATTGGGTGCTTCACATAACGTGCGATAGCGATAGTGAAAGATTTTTCCATCTTGTCGCTGATTACACGGCCTTGAAGAGTACGAATTTTATCGCTCATTATTGACCTGCCTTCTGGTTAATAACTGTTTTTACACGCGCGATATCGCGGCGTACTGTTCTTAGCGTGTGTGTCTGAGCTAACTGACCAGTGCTAGCTTGCATGCGCATATTAAATTGCTCACGAAGTAGTCCTAGAAGTTCAGCATTAAGCTCTTCTACGCTTTTGTCTTTTAGTTCGCTAGCTTTCATCACATTACCGTCCGAGTTACGAAAGTTGTTTTGAATGGCAATTTACGAGCAGCAAGGTCGAATGCTTCACGAGCAAGCTCTTCTGAAACACCTTCCATTTCGTAAAGTACTTTACCAGGCTGAATTTCAGCAACCCAATATTCAACAGAACCTTTACCTTTACCCATACGAACTTCAAGAGGTTTTTCTGTAATCGGTTTGTCAGGGAAGACACGAATCCAGATTTTACCTTGACGTTTCACGTGACGCGTCATAGCACGACGAGCTGCTTCGATTTGACGAGCAGTCATACGGCCACGGCCAGTTGCTTTCAATCCGAAAGTACCGAAGCTTACTTTGTTACCGTTTTGCGCTAAACCGCGGTTGCGGCCTTTGTGCATTTTACGGAATTTTGTACGTTTTGGCTGTAACATTAGTCGCTACCTCTACTTAGCACTTTTCTTGGCTTTCTTTGGTGCGCGTTTAGCTGGCTTCTCTTGCTCTTGTACTAGTGGTAAACCACCAATAACTTCGCCTTTGAAGATCCAAACTTTAACACCAATGATACCATAAGTGGTTAAGGCTTCAGAAGTTGCGTAATCGATATCAGCACGAAGAGTATGTAGAGGTACACGACCTTCACGATACCATTCTGAACGTGCGATTTCAGCGCCGCCAAGACGACCGCTAACTTCAACTTTAATCCCTTTAGAACCGATGCGCATTGCATTTTGTACCGAACGCTTCATAGCGCGACGGAACATAACACGACGTTCTAGTTGAGAGGCAATGCCGTCTGCTACTAGTTGTGCATCTAGTTCTGGTTTACGTACTTCAGAGATATTAATCTGAGCAGGTACACCAGCGATTTTAGTTACCGCTTGACGTAATTTTTCTACGTCTTCGCCTTTTTTACCGATAACAACACCCGGACGAGCCGTATGAATTGTTACACGGATTGATTTTGCTGGACGCTCAATAACGATTTTAGACACAGAAGCCGTTTTCAATTCCTTAGTAAGGAATGTACGAACTTTGTGATCGCCAAAAAGCTGTGCAGAGAAATCTTTTGAACTCGCGTACCAGGTAGAAACCCAAGGTTTAGATATACCTAGGCGAATACCAGTAGGATGAACTTTTTGTCCCATTACTTATACTCCTAGCTATCTGAAACCATAACAGTGATATGGCTTGTACGCTTAAGGATGCGGTCTGCGCGTCCTTTAGCACGAGGCATAATACGTTTCATTGTAGGACCATCGTCCACAAAGATCGTTGTTATACGAAGCTCATCAATGTCAGCACCTTCGTTATGCTCTGCGTTAGCAATAGCAGACTCAAGTACTTTCTTAACTAATACAGCCGCTTTCTTAGGGCTGTACGCCAGGATTTCTAGTGCGCGATCTACAGGTAACCCGCGGATCTGATCTGCAACTAGACGTGCTTTTTGCGCCGAACCAGAGGCGAATTTATGTTTAGCTAATGCTTGCATTTATCTTCCCCTCTTATCGTTTCTTCGCTTTCTTATCCGCAGCATGGCCACGGTAAGTGCGAGTTGGTGCAAATTCACCTAGTTTGTGACCGATCATTTCGTCAGAAACGAAAACTGGTACGTGCTGGCGACCATTATGGACAGCAATGGTCAATCCGATCATGTTAGGTATGATCATTGAACGACGGCTCCAAGTTTTAATTGGCTTTTTCTCACCGCTTTCCAAAGCTTTCTCTACCTTCTTCAGCAAGTGTAGGTCTATAAAAGGACCCTTCTTGAGAGAGCGTGGCATGGCTATTCCTCAATATTACTTAGTACGACGACGTACTATAAATTTATCCGTACGCTTGTTCTTACGCGTCTTCGCACCTTTAGTCGGTTTACCCCATGGAGACACAGGATGACGACCACCAGATGTACGACCTTCACCACCACCGTGTGGGTGATCTACCGGGTTCATGGCAACACCACGAACTGTCGGACGAATACCACGCCAGCGATTTGCACCTGCTTTACCAAGTGAACGAAGCATATGCTCAGCATTGCCTACTTCACCTAGAGTCGCACGACAATCAGATTCAACTTTACGAACTTCGCCTGAACGAAGACGTAATGTTACATACTGACCATCACGAGCAAGGATTTGAACGTATGCACCAGCAGAACGTGCGATTTGAGCACCTTTACCTGGTTTTAATTCTACGTTGTGAACAGTCGAACCTACAGGCATATTACGCATTGGTAATGCATTACCAGGCTTGATTGGTGCATCAACACCAGACTGGATTGCATCGCCAGCTTTTAAGCCTTTAGGTGCGATAATGTAACGACGCTCACCGTCTGCATATAATACAAGAGCGATGTTTGCGCTACGATTTGGATCGTATTCTAAACGTTCAACAGTAGCTGGAATGCCATCTTTAGTACGTTTAAAATCGATTAAACGGTAGTGTTGTTTATGACCACCACCGATATGACGAACCGTAATACGACCATTGTTATTACGACCACCTGATTTAGAGTTTTTCTCTAAAAGTGGTGCGTATGGCTTACCCTTATGTAGATCAGAGTTAACCACTTTAACTAGGTGACGACGGCCCGCAGAAGTAGGCTTACACTTTTGAAGTGCCATAATTCTATCCCCTTATTACTCGGCGCCGCCGACAAAGTCTAGCTCGCTGCCTTCTTTAAGAGTAACGTAAGCTTTCTTCCAGTCGCTACGACGACCGAAACGTGCGCCAGTACGTTTTGTTTTACCCTTAACGTTAAGTGTGCGAACACCAGTTACTTCTACTTCAAAAAGCTTCTCAACTGCTACTTTAATTTCAGCTTTAGTTGCGTCATTTACTACTTTAAAAACAATAGTATTGTTTTCTTCAGCAGCAATTGTGCTTTTTTCAGAGATATGTGGAGCAAGGATCACTTTTAAAAGACGTTCTTCGCGAATCATGCTAGCGCCTCCTCAAGTTGCTTAACAGCAGCGGCTGTAATAAGTACCTTATCGAAAGCAATTAAGCTTACAGGATCGATACCAGCTACATCACGTGTGTCAACCTTATAAAGGTTACGTGCCGATAAGAAAAGATTTTCATCTACTTCTTCAGTCACGATAAGAACATCTTTAAGCTCAAGTTCTTTAAGCTTAGCAACTAGTTCTTTAGTTTTTGGTGCTGCTAGAGCAAAACTTTCAACAACGATTAAACGCTCTTGACGAACTAATTCAGATAAGATGCTTTTAATCGCACCACGGTACATTTTACGGTTTACTTTTTGGCTGTGGTCTTGTGGTTTAGCTGCAAAGCTAACGCCACCTGAACGCCAAATTGGGCTACGGATTGTACCGGCACGTGCACGGCCAGTACCTTTTTGAGCCCATGGTTTTTTACCACCACCGCTTACTTCAGAACGTGTCTTCTGAGCACGAGTACCTTGACGAGCACCTGCTGCGTATGCAACAACTACTTGATGTACTAATGCTTCGTTAAACTCACGTCCAAAAGTAGCTTCAGAAACTTCAAGACCGCCAGAAGCGTCTTTAATTGCTAATTCCATCACTAAATCTCCAGGACTTATGCTTTAACAGCTGGTTTAACGATAACGTCACCGCCAATAGCTCCAGGTACTGCACCCTTAACTAAAAGCAAATTACGCTCAGCGTCAACGCGAACTAGTTCTAAGTTTTGAGTCGTTACACGCTCAGCACCCATATGACCGGCCATTTTCTTACCTTTAAACACCTTACCAGGTGATTGGTTTTGACCGATTGAACCAGGAGCACGGTGAGATAGAGAGTTACCATGTGTAGCGTCTTGCATGCTGAAATTCCAGCGCTTAACACCACCTTGGAAACCTTTACCTTTAGAAGTACCGGTTACGTCAACCTTGTTGATTTCGTTGAATAATTCAACAGTAAGCTCAGCGCCTACTTCAAAATCGCCTTCACCACCGTTAAGGCGGAATTCCCACAGACCGCGACCCGCTTCAACACCAGCTTTAGCGAAATGACCCGCTTTAGCTTTGTTTACACGACTTGCTTTTTTAGTGCCTGCGGTTACTTGAAGCGCGTTATAACCGTCTGTTGCGTCAGATTTGATCTGAGCAATGCGGTTAGGTGTCGCTTCAATAACTGTCACAGGGATAGATACACCATCTTCAGTGAAGATTCGTGTCATACCCACTTTACGACCGACTAGACCTAATGCCATTTTCCTAAAACCTCTCTAATCTTTCGATTAACCCAGGCTGATTTGAACATCAACACCAGCAGCAAGATCTAAACGCATAAGCGCGTCTACAGTCTTGTCAGTTGGTTCTACGATGTCTATCAGACGTTTATGGGTGCGGATCTCGTACTGATCACGCGCATCTTTATTAACGTGCGGTGAAGTTAGTACAGTAAAACGTTCAAAGCGTGTAGGTAGTGGGATTGGACCACGTACTTGTGCGCCAGTGCGTTTCGCAGTTTCCACGATTTCTGCCGTTGATTGGTCAATCAAACGGTGGTCAAAAGCTTTTAGGCGAATACGAATGCGTTGATTTGACATTCTTAACCTCAATATAAAGAGCATATAAAAGAGCATAAAAAAACGACCGAAACAATCTTAAAACTTAAGATGTCGGCTGTTTGATTATATCTACGTTGAGTTCCAAATCGGAACTCCTGTTTATTAGCTTGAAATCCAAGCTTAATTTATCCTTTCTAGTTCCCAGAGGAATTTTGAAAGCCTGCGTATTATAGAGGTATTGGTGATAAATGCAACAACTATTTAGAAACAATACAATGCCTATAAATTTGATTAAATAAGCACCCATACATGCTTACTAGCTATACTTGAACTAATACCTCTACTGTTAGTCAATAAACAAGTTAACACCTTAATTACGCAAACTAAGGGATTTTTAGATATTATGGTATCCTACTGCGCTAATTTTGCCCTTAATACTCTCAATATGGTGAGTCGATGCGTATTTTTAATTATTGTTTAAATGTTATGTCTGCTGGATTTAGCCGCTTATTTGTAAAAAGCAAAGTGCTGCCAGAAAATCCGATTAAACAGTATGATCTAAACCCTGAGTACCCTACATTTTATATAGTGCGTTTAAATTCACGATTTGATTTAGCGGCTCTCGCACATGCGTGTAAAAAAAATGGTCTACCTAGCCCAACCGAAGAGCAAGTATTAGGTAACCAAGATTTAGACCGTTTTATTGGTATTAAAAATCCACCACCACTGTTTGGTGATGAAGCTAAGCCAACCAATGCTTTAGCTCAAGGTAAACAAATTATTGAATACCTAATACAAAGTGGGCAGCAAAACGTACAAGTGGTTCCGGTTACTATTTTATGGGGTCGCGACCCGGGTAAAGAAAAGCCGGGGCTACGCACTTTAATTACGCACTCTCTAACTCCTAGCTGGTTTAGAAAGTTTTTTGTGGTGTTGTTTTCAGGACGCGACAACTTTATTCGCTTTAGCCAACCACTCGACTTATCGCTTTTAGTCAATGAAAAAGCCGATGTAAGCGAGTTACCACATAAATTATTACGTGTAGCACGTGTTCACTTTAAGCGCCAAAAGCTAGCTGCTACAGGCCCTAAAATGCCCTCTCGTGAACAATTATTTAATTCATTATTAGCGTCACCTACAATAAAAAAAGCAATTCAAGATGAAGCTAAAGCTAAAAACATTAGCCAAACAGAAGCCCGCCAAAATGCACTTAAGCTACTTGATGAGATAGCCGCTAATTACTCTGAAGCAATGATACGTGTGGCCGAGCGATTTTTAACTTGGTTGTGGAATAAGCTCTATAACGGTATTGATATTAAACACGCAGAACAAATTCATGAACTAACAGATAAAGGCCATGAAATAATCTATATGCCTTGTCATCGCAGTCATATGGATTACTTACTGCTTACTTACTCTATTTATCATTTAGGCTTAGTTCCACCACATATAGCTGCAGGTATAAATCTTAACTTTTTCCCTGCCGGTGGCATATTTAGACGCTCTGGGGCATTCTTTATTCGTCGCTCGTTTGCAGGCAATAAACTTTATTCTGCCATATTCAAAGAGTATTTAAGCCAACTGTTTATTAAAGGTTACTCTGTTAAGTTTTACACGGAAGGCGGTCGAAGCCGAACTGGGCGCTTACTTCCACCTAAAACAGGTATGCTATCTATGACATTACAAGCAATGCTACGCGGAATAGACAGACCAATATCTATCGTTCCTGTGTACATTGGCTACGAGCACGTAATGGAAATTAACACCTACCTTAAAGAGCTGGATGGAAAAGATAAAAAAGGCGAATCTATATTTGGTATTTTTAAGGCAATCAAAAACCTTAAAAACTACGGTCGTGGTAATTTAAACTTTGGTGATCCAATCTCGATTAACCAATACTTAAACGATAACCAACCTGATTGGCGTGATTCAATACACCCTACCGATGTACAAAAGCCACAATGGTTAGCGCCACAAGTAACTAAACTTGCCGACCAAGTAATGGTTAAAATTAATAATGCGGCGGCGCTTAATGCGGTTAACTTACTAGCGATGATATTGCTGGTTAACGATAAACAAGCATTGAGTAAACCAAAGCTATTAGCACAACTTGATTTTTATCTGCGCTTACAGCGCGATGCAAGCTATAGCGATAAAGTAACCGCGCCAAACGAAACACCAGAGCAATTACTAACGCATGCATTAAAGCTGAATAAGTTTGAAGTTATCAGTGATGAATTTGGCGAAATTATTACTATTAGCGATAAAGAAAAAGTACTGTTTAATTACTACCGAAACAATATTTTGCACTTATTTGCAGTACCAAGCTTAATTGCACTACATCTATTTAAACAACACAGCACAACTATTGAGCAATGCCAGCAACTTGTAAAAACGTTTTATCCATTATTTGCTAAAGAATGGTATTTACAGCCTCTTGATGAAAACTATATAACGCGTATTTTAGCTAACTTTGCTGATCAAAATTTAATTGAGTTTGATGGCGATAACATTCATATAACGAACAGTAATGACTGCTTAGCTAAGCTAGAAATGCTTGGACGAGCACTTAGTTTTACTCTACAACGTTACGCTATTGTGATTGGTTTTATTCAAACAAGTGATGGCATTGAAAAAGCAGAATTAGAACGAGAGAGCCAAGTGCTTGCACAGCGTTTAGGCACACTGCATGGCATTAAAACACCTGAGTTTTTTGATAAAAAAGTACTTGTTAGTTTTATCGAAAACTTACGTGGCGAGTCGTTAATAACAGAGGGTGATAAAGGCTTAGTAGGCAGTACACAACTTTGCGAAACCTACGCACACCTTAAAACATTACTGCCAGCACGCGTCTGGCAGTCAATCAGCGATATAGTACAAGATCAGTGTAACTAGTAATATATCTATAGAAGGGGGGTTAGCGCTGACGCATAACCCCTTCTTGCATTGTTGAGGCAACCAAGTTGCCTTGGCGATCAAAAAACTGCCCGCGTACCAAACCACACCCATTACTCGCACTTGGACTGTCAATTGAATACAAAATCCAATCATCCATTCTAAATGGCCGATGAAACCACATTGCATGATCAATAGTAGCTACTTGCATATTTGGCTGCATAAACGATACACCATGAGGCTGCAATGCTGTTGGTAAAAACTCAAAATCAGAGGCGTATGCTAATAAGTAATTGTGGATGCGCTGATCGTCTGGCATTTCACCATTAGCTTTAAACCAAATATGCTTTACCGGCTCCATAACTTCTGGTTTAAACGGGTTATGAAAAGTTACTGGTCGCATTTCAATTGGCATTTCACGCGTAAACTTATTACGGATGACTTCAGGGATATGAGAAGCGTTATCTTGATAAAACTCAAGTGATGAGCGTAACTCTTCAGGTGCGGGTACATCAGGCATTGTTGCTTGATACGACAAACCATTTTCTTCACCCTGAAACGACGCTGTCATATAAAAAATTGGCTTACCGTACTGAATCGCTTTTACTCGGCGAGTACTAAAGCTCTTTCCATCGCGAATAGTTTCTACATCATAAACAATCGGTTTAGCTGGATCGCCTGGGCGTAAAAAGTAAGAATGTAATGAGTGAACTATACGCCCCTCAGGTAGAGTTTCTTTAGCGGCAGAAAGCGCCTGCCCCATAACTTGACCGCCAAACACAGCACCAAAGCCTAAATCTTGGCTTTGTCCTCGATATAAACCTTGCTCAATTTCTTCAAGTGTTAACAACGACAATAAATCATCTAATACTTGGCTCATTACTTCTTCCTCATTACCCTAGTATCCAAATGATACTATACAATAGTGGGAAGTAAATATTTGTTAGGAATACTGTTATGGCTTACTGGCTATTTAAAACTGAACCCGATGCGTTTTCATTAGATGATTTAAAAAACGCACCAAAACAAACGACTCTTTGGGAAGGCGTGCGTAATTACCAAGCGCGAAACTTCATGCGTGATGGCGTTAAGCTCGGTGATTCAGTGATGATTTACCATTCAAGCTGTAAACACGTAGGTGTAGCGGGTATTGCCGAAGTGACACACGATGCCTACCCTGACCCTACTCAGTTTGATTTAAGTAGCGACTATTACGATGCAAAAGCCACCAGCGACAAATCACGCTGGGTTGTTGTTGAGGTTACTTACCAAAGCCATTTAAAAAAATTAATTAGCCTTAAAGATATTAAAGCCAATAATAATATTACTGAAATCGCACTTAAAAAAGGCGGACGACTATCAATAATGCCTGTTACTAAAAATGACTGGGATGAAATAATCAAAATGGCGCAGTAACACCCTCTCGGTTTGACCTAATTTCATTGAGTTTGATATGATCTACGCTGACTTATAGCTGGAGGATTAATGAAATTACTGTATTGGTTAGATGAATGGTTAACTCTCCCGCGCAATGAGCAACAAACTCGATTACCCATGACGGGTAGTGATTTACTCGGCGATGTATTTGTTAAGTATGATTTTGTTGACGTTAATAAGCCCCTGCTTTTTACCTTTTCACCCGCAGGCACTAACGTGCAAGAGCAAGATCTTCACCCTGATTTTGCACCATGGGGTTATCACTTGGCTCAAAAACAAAACGTAAACGTAATCGCTTTTCAGCATTTAGGTAAAAGTAATTGGTTTCGTAATCGTAATTTAATCTTTTTTCTCGAGCAATTATCAACATTACTTACGCCGTTTAATTGTCGATTAGGCTATGGCTTAAGCCGTGGCGGATTTGCTGTTGGCGCTTTTGCTAAACTATTAAAGCTAAACCAAGTACTGTTCTTTCACCCGGTAAGTACTAAAAATAAAGAATTAGTACCGTGGGATGACCGCTCTAGTACCGATATAGCTCAGCAGTTTGACTGGCAACAAGATTATCACGATCTAGATTTAGGAGATGCCCAAGGCTATATTATTTACGATCCTACTAATCGTATAGACCGAATGCACGCCAAGCGCTATAAGCAGTTAACTCACTTGCGAGTATTTGGTATGGGACATGGCACACACGCTACATATTTGAATAAGTTTGGGTTTTATAAGCAAGTAGCCGTTGATTTCATTCAACATCAGCAAATCGATATTGCACAGTTTCGCCTGCAAACCAAAACCTTACGCTTAAAAGAAGATTATTATCAAAGTCTCAATACGGCTAATGCAGATTCCCCTCATCGTTTAGCATTATTGAGTACAGCGCATAAAATTTTAGCTGATGAAAAAGAAGTGTATGTACAAGAGCATCAAGCAAAAATTGATATTCAGCCATTAATAGATGTGGCACTTAAGCACCAAGATGAGCACCCTAATGATGCTATTCAGCTATTAGAAGTCGCCCAGCAACTTCTACCTGACGACCCTCTAATTGAGCATAAACTCAAACAGTTGGAAGAGTAATTATTCCAACGAAAACGGCTATAAAGGCTAATTACTCTATTTAGCCTTTTTCTTTTTGTGCCTATGCTTGGGCACAATGGTAAAGTACATCATTAAACCTAACCAAGAAAATATAATGATTCCCATTAGCCAGCCATTCTTTTCATGACCCTGTGTACGCTTACTGTTAAGTACAATAACGACAGGTAATATGTAAGCACTTAAAACAACAATTAAAAATACAACTTCATTCATTATTTTTCTAGGCTCGACCAGTCTACTTCACTACTTAATACTCGATCTACCGATATATAGTGCAAAATATCGCCTTCACTTACTTTGTAATCTAATGGTGGGTTTAAATCCATATTTTGCGCACTTAAATTATGGGCAACACCTAACAGTATTGCATCATGCTCAAGCTTAAAATGATGAAACAAAGTACCAAACTCCATATCTTTGCAGCCACTTGGTACTTTCAAGCTAAATTGTGTATCGCCGTGCAAAGTAGATAGCAGCTCCTCTTGCACACGGCTCGAACCTGGATCTTGCATTGAGCGTACGAGTATCTCAGCTGATTTTGCACTACTACACTCTACATTTTGGCAATGCTCTAACATCATCTCAACTTTGGTTTCATCCAAAAAGTGAGCACTTATATGACAATCATCTTTTACTAAGCGACTAATGCGCAGGGCTGTTGTAAATGTCTGATCGTCATCTTGACCATCAATAATCACTTTATCAGCACTACGAATAGCTACCCGCTCTAGTTCAGCTAAATTTGTAAAACTCGTTAAACGTGCAAAATCAACGCTTTCGTTAGCTAAAAAAGGATGATCCATTTGCTCTGTTACCGCGAGTAAAATACGACGGTCAGTTCGCTTCGTATCTGCCAAAATGTAATCAATCATCTTTTTTGTACGAGTGTCGTGCCAACCAAAAATAATAATATGGTGGTTACTGTGAGCAAAGTTTTTATCACCAGTCATAGCGCGCCTAATTAAGTAAGTAACAGTTTGTCCTGCTTTTCCTAGCAAAACACCAAATAAAGCTAAACCAAATGGAATTTGTATTAATGCAACCACCCAACGACCAAGATCAGTAGTTGGACTAAAGTCACCATATCCCACTGTTGATGTTGTTACTGTGTAATAGTAAAAAAAGGTAGTAAGCGAGGTTAACGCTTTCTCATTCGCTATAAATAGTAAGCTCCATGTTAATAGCATATGAGTCAAAATAGCTAATGCCACTGCTTGCCAACTCAACTGATCTATATGAGCGCGAACAAGTAACGCTAGCCTTTTAAATATCACCGGCATAATACAAAGTCTTCGTTAGTAAATTATCTATAAACAGTACGTTACTGTAAGCGATGCTTTTAAGCAATGTTTAAGCTTTTAACCGCAAATATTAGACTAAATGCTGTTTGCCAATGGTGATTTTTCATGATTAATTAGCGTTAAAATAATAACCAAAACAGTTGTGCTTATGCTTAATAAAATAGCCCGCCCTTTTACTAAAATTGTAGAGCGTTATCTTCCCGACCCTTTTATATTTGTAATTTTACTTACAGTTATCACCCTTATTAGTGCGAGCTTATTTACAACCGCAACCAACATTGAAGTATTACAAGCGTGGGGAGGTGGATTTTGGAACTTATTAAGTTTTGCTATGCAAATGCTACTAGTGTTAATTACAGGATACATGTTGGCAAGTACGCCACCTATAAGTAAGTTATTAGAAAAACTAGCAACACTCGCAAATACAGCACCTAAAGCAATTATATTGGTAACGCTTATTTCGCTTTTAGCGAGCTGGATAAATTGGGGATTTGGCTTAGTTATTGGTGCCCTTTTTGCCAAGGCAATTGCTAAACATACTCGTGTTGATTATCGATTATTAGTAGCCAGCGCTTACTCAGGTTTTGTTGTATGGCATGGCGGATTAGCCGGTTCGATTCCTTTAACTATCGCAACCGATGGTCACTTTTCAGAGTCCAGCATTGGTATTATTAGTACAGAGCACACTTTATTTGCGGGCTTTAATATAGCCATATTAGTTGGTTTATTCATTATTATGCCGCTCGTTAATCGCTATATGCTGCCAAGCGAGCAAGAAAGCGTATATATCGACCCAGCTCTTTTACAAGAGACAACACCTAAGCCCACAACAATAACCAGACCCGCCCAACATTTGGAACAAAGTAAACTACTCGGTATGACAATTGGCTTATTAGGTTTGGCATATTTAGGTTATTACTTTTTTATTGCTGGCGGAAACTTAAACCTTAATAGCGTTATTGCCGTATTTTTGTTTTTAGCTATTACGCTGCATCAAACACCCCATAATTTACTTAACAGTCTGCAACAAGCAATTCCAAGCGGGGCTGGCATTGTTATTCAATTTCCTTTTTATGCCGGCATCATGGCGGTAATGGTTGATAGCGGATTAGCACAACAGATATCACGTGGCTTTATTGCCGTTGCAGATGCTGATAGCTTGCCATTTTTTAGTTTTTTAAGTGCAGGACTCGTTAATATGTTTGTACCCTCTGGCGGTGGCCAATGGGCTGTACAAGCACCCATTGTAATACCTGCAGCACAAGAGCTAGGTGCCGATATATCGCGCGTTGCAATGGCCGTTGCATGGGGTGATGCCTGGACTAATTTAATTCAACCTTTTTGGGCGTTGCCCGTATTGGCTATAGCAGGCCTAAAAGCAAAAGATATTATGGGGTTTTGTGTTGTGCAGTTGTTTGTGACTGGGGTTTTTATATCGCTGGTATTGAGCTTTTATTAATTTTTAACGGGCTGTAACAAATATTATAGCCCGCTTTTACCTAGAACGATAAATGCTAGCTCGATAAAATAGTCATTGGAAGGCTTAATATTGGATTTTCTGAATCGGCAAAGTGCATCATTACAGCTACATGCCCAGCTACTACAATTGCATACATAACCGCTGAAAAGCCTTGGCCATATTTATCTAGTGGCATTAAATGTGAATAGTGACGGCCTCGCCATTCAAATACAATTTCCAGCGCACCTACAAACAAAAAGAATACCAGTAACATTAAGCCAAATGTGTAGCTCAGCCATAAACCAAACAGTACACCGAGTAAACATACACTTAGGCCAATCCATGAACGCATTGAAAAGCTAATACTTTTTAATACATGCCCGCCATCAAGCGGTAAAATAGGTAACAAGTTAAATAAATTTAATAACGCACTAAGAACTGCCACACCTGCAAATATTTCCATCTCGGTGGCGTAATATAAAACGACACCCAGTACCGAGGTAATTAAACCAAATGCAGGCCCCATTAGCGATATAACGACATCTTGCCAACGAGTCGTTATTTTATCGTCACTTACAGCTAGCCCACCAACAAACGGGATTAAGTAAATACCTTTGGTTTTTATGCCAAAGTATTTCATTGCTCGCACATGGCCGTATTCGTGTACAACTAAACACCCAATTAGCATTAGTGCAAATTCTATACTAAATAACCACGCATAGCCTGCAACAGAAGCCCCTGCAAGCACTACTTTAATTACTTTAGCGCTTTTAAAAAGCTTAAAACCTAATGCAGCTAGCCCTAAAAAGCCTTTTTTAGGTGACCCATTTGTAGGTGCTGGTAGCGCAAGTTGTGTTGCAAATTGATCATCTACAAAGAGCGAAATGCTTTGCTCTTCCACTGCCGCTGTATCAATACCTATTACTTTGTTGTCGTAAGTAAACTGATAGTAGTTTTCACGAGGATTATCAAAGGTAATGGCTTGTTGCGCGTGAAATACCTGCACAATTGTTTGCCCAGACACCATAAGCGAAAATGGCTGCTCGGCTAAAGTAAGATCTATTCTTATCATAATTAAGACCGTTTAAAACAATGGCGCTAGTATACCGACTCACTTACAAAACACGAGCCGCATAATAAAGATCTCTTTTTTAATTAGAATTATCAGATAAAAATATAAATTAAAAGTACTGACAAAATACAATAACGCTACTACTTTTACAGTAACAATAAATTCGCATTGGAAGGGATTACTGTGAAGAAAATAGTACCTAATATTTTAGTTGTTGATGACTCAAAAGCAATTTTGATCGTTATGGAAGCTATACTTAACGAATTAGGTATGTCTAACACTATAACTACGTGCCTGAATGCAAAAGAAGCTCTTGAAAAAGTAAAAGAAGATGTTAACTACTTTGATGCTATTTTTACTGATCTCAATATGCCCGAAATGGACGGCATGGAACTAATCCGCCACTTAGGAGAGTTACATTATCAAGGCGGTATTATAATTGTCTCTGAAATGGACCATAAAGTTATTAGCTTAGCTGCCAATCTCGCGAAACAACATAACGCTCACCTCATTGGTAATATTTCAAAGCCAGTGCAACTGTCTCAGGTTAGTAGGTTACTTATTAAAGTGGCGCAATTAAACAGCCACACTTTATTAAAAGAGTCAGCCATTTCACAAGATGAGCTTATTGATGCATTAAAAAACGATGAAATAACGCCTTTTTACCAACCAAAAATAAACGCTGATAACAATAAAATTGAAAGCGTTGAAGTCTTAGCACGTATTTTATCAAGTAAAGACTGCAATATTATTTTACCTAACCGTTTTATAAACACTGCCGAACAACACAACTTAATTAATCAAATTACATTTTCTCTTTTTGAAAAGGGCACCAGCGAATTCAAAAATATGAAAGCGCAACTAGGTCATGATTTTAAAATGGCATTTAATTTATCGCCAACTCAGCTCGACGACTTAAACTGCCCTAATAAATTACTGCTCATTTTAGAATTAAACCAACTCACGCCTAGTAATATTATTATAGAAATAACAGAACAACATGCACTCTCAAGCCTCATGCAATTAGAAACACTAAACAGATTAAGAATGCATGGCTTTGGTATATCGCTAGACGATTTTGGTGTTGGTTTTACTAATATGAATCAGCTTCGAAATCTTCCTTTTACTGAAATTAAAATAGACCGTTCACTTATTAGCCATATAGAAACAGATTTATTTTCTCAAGTGGTCGTAAGTTCGTTATTTAATATTACGAGTAAAGATAATTTAGACTTAGTAGCAGAAGGTGTTGAACGACCAGAAGAGCTCGTTTATTTAAGGCATTATAGAAGAAAACTAGCCATACAAGGTTTTTTATTTAGCCGCCCTAAACCACAAGACGAATTTATATCTTGGGCTAAAGATTGGCTGAAAACTGATGGCAGCCCCGCTTAAAGCGGTATTAATATTTAATCGGGGCTGGTTAACTAATTATCACCCCGAGTGTGTTTATCTTCTTCACTGACTATATGCGCACTGCTTGCTAAACGTTTGTGCCAACGCTGCCTTGCTACTGCGCGCATATTAGTAGATTGGTCACGCTCATCTACAATCTCTAGCCCCATTAAAGCTTCAATCATATCCTCTAGCGTTACAATACCTTGCACGTCACCGTACTCATCTACAACTAGGCATATATGCGTGCGCTTTGTTAAAAGAGTTTGCAGTAACGACGATACATTTTGAGAACTCGGCACCGTATAAATAGGCTTAATCAATTTGCTAATTTTGTAATCGGTACCTAAACGGTGAAATGCCAGCATAATATCGTTTTTATGCACAAACCCAACAATATCGTCGCTGTCTTTATCAAATACCAATATACGAGAAAATGACGACGAGCCGTGATCGTTTAAATACTGATTTACTGTTAAGTCTTTGTGGATTTTAAAAATTACAGTTCGAGGCGTCATTAAGTCGCATAATTTTGCATGTCTAAAATGCAATAAATTACGAATTATTTCGGACTCATCCTGATGTAATGCACCCGACTCCGTACCTATATCAGCCATTGCCTCTATCTCTTGACGAATATAGTAAGCCTCATCGTGCTTTGGACCCATTAAATTTGTTAGCTTTTGTGCAAACCATACAAAAGGCTTTAGTGATATAACTAAAAACCGCAAAGCGTAAGTAACACTTGGCGTTAGAGCTCGCCAGTAATTAGCCCCCAAGGTTTTAGGAATAATTTCAGAAAGAATTAATACGAGGAATGTCATAATGGCTGATGCAATGCCTACAGCCGCATCGGAAAACACGACAGCTGCCTGTGCGCCTACCCCAGCAGCACCCGCAGTATGGGCAACCGTATTTAAAGTTAAAATAGCAGCTAAAGGCTGATCTATATTGTTTTTAAGTTTTTCGAGCTGTTTAGCAAGCTCAGGATGATCTTTCCTAAGTGATGCAACATAGC
This sequence comes from Pseudoalteromonas sp. SA25, assembly GCF_011378705.1. Lineage (NCBI taxonomy): Bacteria > Pseudomonadati > Pseudomonadota > Gammaproteobacteria > Alteromonadales > Pseudoalteromonadaceae > Pseudoalteromonas > Pseudoalteromonas sp. SA25. Next base: position 17,158 of record NZ_WTKV01000033.1, read on the forward strand.
TGGGCGAAATACTTAATAACACAGCCTCCATCACAGAACATAAAAACGAAATAACAATCGCCACTACCATATAAACTATCAGTAAAGTCACTTTCTCTCCTCTATATTGGATATGTGAGCATGGTATCAATACATGCTATATTTGGCCAAACTTCCAATAATAATAGGCATAATAATGAAATTTAGCGCACCATGGTGTCATCAAAATAAGCTATTTAAGTACGCAGCAGCTCTTTTAACGCTTAGCAGCTTAAGCTTTGCTGCAATAGCTGCACCATTGGATAAATCAAAAATTCAGTTTATCGGCCCACTTGCCGAGGACATGCAGTTAAAGCCTTTTCAAACACCTCATGGCAATGCCATTATTAATAACCTATTGCCGCAGCTACAAGCAGACTCAGATAGTTTTTCTGTATTTGGGAAAAAACAAAACTGGCAGCCGTTTAATAAAATCAATGCGCTCACTTTAGGTGGGTTACAGGCACTAAAATTTAATATTGAAACAACCCGCTTTACACAAGGTACGCTTACCTTAAAAGGGATTGAGCAAGGTCAGTTATTTATTAATGGCGAACTACAAACAGGTGATAAAAATAGCTATAAGTTAGCTTTAAATAACAGTACTCACTCTATTTTAATAGTAGCCCAACAAGTAGCTAATTGGCACGATGTAACGCTTGATTTTGCACCTAAAAGCGACGTTGATAAAATTACGCTTAGCGCCTCACAAACAAAACGCTTATCTGCAAAACAATTGTTTGATGCCCCTACAATCAGTCAATTATCACTCGCACCTAATGCTAAGCAGTACGTTACTACTACTCGCACTTATAGCGATAAAACACAAAACCAAGCAAATACAGTTACTGTACTTAAAGATTCAGATAATCAAACGCTTTATCGCTTCGAAGCAGGCCAACCAAGTAACATTATTTGGAGTCCAGATAACCAATATTTAGTGTATTTGTTAAATGGTGAGCTTAAACAACTTAGCCGTAAAAACTTCTCAATAAAAACATTAGCAAACGATTTAGAAGGAGCCAATGGCTTTACCTTTTATAACGACACCAGTCTTTTGTTTAGCTGGTCTAAATCACCTGAGAGCACTAACAGCTTAACCAAGCACTATAAAGGTCTACAAGATCGCTGGTCGTATGCACGTACCACCAGTCAAATTTACATGCTTGATACTAAAAGTGGTTTAACAAAAGCACTTAGCCAAGGTCCTCTTTCTTACAGCCTTGAAGATTCAAATAGTAACCGTGGCAAAATATTAATGAGTCGCCCAGTAATGGCAATGCAAGCATCAACCCACCCTGAAACAGAGTTAGCCGAACTCGATTTAAAATCAAACAAGCTTTCATCGCTTGGTAAATTCAAAACATTTAATTTAGCCAAATACGCAAATAAAGATATTTATGTAATTGCAGGCCCTGACTTTAAAAATGGCGCAGGCAGAGCTCTACCAAAAGCAATGCTTGCTAATAACTACGACGGGCAACTTTACCTACTTACTGAAGACGGTAAAAACGTAAAAGCACTTAGTAAACAATTCGATTCTGCTATTGGCCAACTGCACGTTTTAGAAAACGGCGATGCGCTCATTAAGGTAACAGAGCAAGACACTCAACCGCTTTACCTATTTGATTTAAGTAAACAGCGCTTTAAAAAGTTAAATACAGGATTGGATATTGTTGAACAATTTAGTTACTCACACGACCGTAATACCGAAATTTTATTAAGTGGCACTAACGCTTTAGCGCCACAACAGCTAAAACGCCTTAACGTCAGTAAAAATAAAACAGATTTAATATGGGATTCAAAACCAAGTAGCTATGCAAATACACGACTCCCTACATTAGAGGAGTTTAATTTTAAAAATAAACATGGGGTTGAAATAACTGGCCGCGTTTATATTCCTAGCAATTTAGATAAAACTAAAAAGCACCCGGCGCTCGTGTATTACTACGGCGGCACTTCACCAGTTACGCGTGGTTTTACAGGCCGTTATCCGTTTAACTTATGGGCAGAAAATGGCTACGTTGTTTATGTAGTACAGCCTACTGGCGCAACAGGGTTTGGACAAAAGTTTTCAGCGCAGCATGTTAATGCCTGGGGCGACTACACTGCAGACGATATTATCGAAGGCACGCAAGCCTTTTTAAAGAAATACAACTATGTTGATAGTGAAAAGGTAGGAAATTTAGGGGCATCATACGGTGGCTTCATGACCATGTTATTGGCAACTAAAACCGATATATTTAGTGCTTCAATAGCTCATGCGGGTATTTCTAATATTACCTCGTATTGGGGTGAAGGTTGGTGGGGCTACTTATATTCTGGCGAAGCATCAAAAAATAGCTTCCCATGGAATAACCCTGAGCTTTACAGCCAACATAGCCCTGTGTTTCATGCCGACAAAGTAACAACACCTATGCTACTTCTTCATGGTGATAGTGATACCAATGTACCTGTTGGCGAAAGCTTAACAATGTACACTGCGCTTAAACTGCTTAATAAGGACGTAGAGTTAATCGAATACAAAGGCGCCGACCACCAAATTTTTGCACGCGATAAACGATTTGATTGGTGGAACACCATGCTCGCATACTTTGATAAAAAGCTAAAAGATGAACCTCAATGGTGGGACTCAATGTATAAAAATAACTGAGCCTGAACCTTTAAAATAACGACTTAATACAGATTTATTAATAGTAGTATTAATTATTTAGCACCTTTTAATTAGTTTAAAGGTGCTAACCTCATCCTCTAATAACGTCTTATACACCTTTGAAATATTAAGTTACTTAAAACTAATAAACCCCCTTCTCAGCATTTACCTAATGGTGCTACCATACAGAGCTATAAGCATTCAAAATAAAGTACTATGGCTATTAATGTTTTATTGGTTGAAGACGATGAACTACTCGTTAAACGCATCCAAAATCACTTTGCAGATACCGAATTTACAATAGAGGTAGACCCAACTGGCGCTGATGCACTTAACATTGTAAGGCAGCGGGTAAACCTGCGCGGTGCTATATCATTAGCCATAATTGACATTGTTTTGCCAAAGCGTGATGGGCTTCAGCTGGCAAAAGAATTAAACACACTTACCGATATTGGCGTTATTGTATTATCGAGTCGTGACTCCCAAGCCGATCGTATTGCAGGCCTTGCACAAGGTGCTGATGACTATATTTGTAAGCCCGTCGATTTACTGGAGTTAGAACTTCGCATGCGCGCGCTCTATAAGCGTGTTGCCGTTAACCTAGAAGACGACGAAAGCGAAGAATTTATAGAATATGCTGACTTTAAACTTCATCCCGATAATCGCACATTAATTACTGCTGCAGGCGTTGAATCACGCTTAACTGAAGCCGAACATAAAGTGCTTATTTGCTTAATTAGTAATGCGGGTAAAGCCACATCCCGTGAAAAAATATCAGAAGAAATAGGCCAGCCCGATTGGAGTCCAAACGATCGTACTGTTGATGTGCTGATTGGTCGTTTACGTAAAAAATTAAATGACGAAAAAGATCAAAAACGCATTGTTACCGTACGCGGTAAAGGCTATATGCTCTCTATTTAATACTTAGTTAATTGCGCAATAAGACGCTCAAATGCGCGGTAATTAAGTGCCTCTTTAAGCTCATTTAAACTAATGTTTTCAGCGCCTTTTAAATCACTAATAGTACGCGCCACTTTAATCACTCTATGATAAGAGCGTGGCGATAAAGACAACTTCTCGCTTGCTCTGGCTAAAAACTGCAACTCTGCAGGCGCTAGTACACAGTGCACACTCATTTCTTTATTATTAAGCCTCGCATTAACCTTACCTTGACGTTTTAGTTGTAGGTAATAAGCCGTTTCAACTCTTGCTCTAACCTCAGCACTACTTTCCTCCGGCTGAGTACTTTGTAGTTCAACACTCGTTAAACGAGGTAGTTCTATTTGCAAATCAATACGGTCAATAAAAGGTCCTGATACTCGCGATAAATAACGCATAACTTGATCGGGAGTTGCCCGCTTATCAGTATGGCTCCCTGTTGGGCTTGGATTTAATGCTGTAATAAGCTGAAACTGCGCCGGAAACTCCATTTGCCTAGCTGCACGTGAAATAGTAACTGTACCGGTTTCCATTGGCTCACGCAGTGAATCAAGTACCTTACGCTCGAATTCCGGTAACTCATCTAAGAAGAGCACACCGTTATGTGCCAGAGAAATTTCACCAGGTTTGGGATTCGAAGAGCCCCCCACCAAGGCAACAGCTGAACAAGTATGATGTGGATTACGAAATGGCCGCTGTCGCCAATTAGTTAAATCTATGGATTGCCCAATAATAGAGTAAAGCGCAGCTGTCGAAATAGCTTCATCGTCCGACATAGTAGGCATTATAGTTGCCATTCGCTGGGCCAGCATCGATTTACCAGTACCTGGAGGACCTAAAAATAGTAAATTATGCCCGCCAGCTGCAGCAATTTCGAGTACTCGCTTTGCACCGGGCTGACCTTTCACATCGCTTAAATCGAGTAAAAAGTCAGGGGCTTGTGTGCAGTCGGGATACTCTATATTTAATGGTAGGGGTTGTTGATTAAGTAAGTCCCCCCACACTTCTTGAATAGAGCTTACGGCTTTGCGTTTAACGCCATTAACTAGGCTTGCTAGGCTGTCGTTTGCAAGAGGTAAAAAGCAGCAACGATCTTGCTCTTTTGCAGCAAGTACCGAAGGTAAAATAGCGTTTACACCACGCACCTCACCATTAAGAGCAAGCTCCCCATAAAACTCATACTTATGAATATCAGGACACACTATTTGCCCAGAGGCGACTAAAATACCCACCGCAATAGCAAGATCAAACCGTCCGCCATCTTTTGGCAAGTCGGCTGGGGCTAAGTTTACGGTTATTCGTTGATCGGGAAAACCAAATTGTGAGTTTTCGAGTGCGCTACGTACTCTATCTTTTGATTCTTTAACGGACGCTTCGGGCAGGCCTACTATATGAAAAGCGGGTAAACCATTTCCTAGGTGAACTTCTACAATAACTTCAGGGGCATTTATACCCACTTGAGCACGAGAAAATATACGAGCTAACGACATTCCTTATCCTAGTAAATGGTGTGATTACACCAGTTTAGTCAGGATATTTAAAAACGTGTAATGTGATTTGCCATTTTATAGCAGCCAAACGAAGTAATAAGGTTATTAACATACCTAATACCATCGCCATTTCGGTTACTAACGAAAAACTAATGCCAAGCGTATAAACAGTGCCACCAGCTATACAGGTAATAGCGTAAAGCTCACCTTTTAATAGCATAGGGATCTCACGTGCAAGCACATCTCGAATTAATCCACCAAAGCAGCCTGTAATTACAGCCATAATTACCGCAGTCATATCGGGCATACCAACAAGCTGCGCTTTTTGTGCCCCCATTACTGCAAAAAAAGCTAAACCAAACGCATCCGCTGTTTGTAAAATATAATGAGGTATCGGCTTTTGTTTATTTATAAGGCGTGTTGTAACAAATACTGAAGCTAGTATGGCAAAAAAGTAACTTTGATCGTGTAACCAAAACACAGGAACATCTAAAATTAGATCTCGCACTGTACCACCACCAATAGCAGTTACCGTAGCTAAAACTACGACCCCAAAGCCATCCATTTTTTTTTCGTACGCTAGCAAAGTGCCCGACACAGCAAACACCGCAATGCCTATTAAATCAAACCAGTGATAAAGTTCTGTCATGTGATGTGTATTGTTACTTAAAATCTTTTAACCGTTTTAACATAAAATACTCTTTTTTAAAAAATAAGTTATTTGTTAAACATCACAGATATTAGAGTAAAGTCATTAAATAAAGCAGAATATAAGGTATTTTATCAAACTGCTGACACAAAAAATCACTCGATAAAGAATGCGATTTTGTTTTAACTTTTTTAGATATTTAATTTCAGTGGTTGCGGGAGCTTGAGTGTGTAAAAAGCGAACCGACGACCTTCGCTTACTTGTGCAAAGTGTTTTGCACAGTAACGGTGAGTTTAAATTCATAATAATTTATTAAACTGCAGACGCAAAAAATCACTCGATAAAGAGTGCGATTTTGTTTTAGCTTTTTAGGTATTTAATTTCAGTGGTTGCGGGAGCTTGAGTGTGTAAAAAGCGAACCGACGACCTTCGCTTACTTGTGCAAAGTGTTTTGCACAGTAACGGTGAGTTTAAATTCATAATAATTTATTAAACTGCAGACGCAAAAAATCACTCGATAAAGAGTGCGATTTTGTTTTAGCTTTTTAGGTATTTAATTTCAGTGGTTGCGGGAGCTTGAGTTTGTAAAAAGCGAACCGACGACCTTCGCTTACTTATGCAGAGTATTTTGCGTAGTAACGGTGAGTTTTATAATTATAGGAATTAATTAAACTGCAGACGCAAAAAATCACTCGATAAAGAGTGCGATTTTGTTTTAGCTTTTTATGTATTTAATTTCAGTAGTTGCGGGAGCTTGAGTTTGTAAAAAGCGAACCGACGACCTTCGCTTACTTGTGCAAAGTGTTTTGCGCAGTAACGGTGAGTTTTATAATTATAAGAATTTATTAAACTGCAGACGCAAAAAATCACTCGATAAAGAGTGCTATTTTGTTTTAACTTTTTAGGTATTTAATTTCAGTGGTTGCGGGAGCCGGATTTGAACCGACGACCTTCGGGTTATGAGCCCGACGAGCTACCAGACTGCTCCATCCCGCGCCTGAAATTTGTAGACTTGTTTAAAGTTGCTTACATTACAACTTGGCTTCCAATTAAAGAATTGGTTGCGGGAGCCGGATTTGAACCGACGACCTTCGGGTTATGAGCCCGACGAGCTACCAGACTGCTCCATCCCGCGCCTGTATATTTTAAGTCTATCGACTACTTTATTTTATCTCTTAAGCTAGAGTTTACAGTAACCAAATCTTATAAAAAATTGGTTGCGGGAGCCGGATTTGAACCGACGACCTTCGGGTTATGAGCCCGACGAGCTACCAGACTGCTCCATCCCGCGCCTGTAATTTCTTTAAAACATTTTCGTAATATTTACGAGCCTGCCTTGAAGAGAGCGCTACTATATAGGAATAAACATTTAATGCAAGGCCTAAACTAATTAAAGTTGTTCAACCGGACAAAAAGCAATCAAATTGCTATTCTGCGCTCAACCTTTGATGCGGATTAATCATTTTTTGCCATTCCCAGTCTGGATGCCCCATCACTATAAAGTCAGGGTTCTCAGTACTCTCGCGTTGGTTGTACGTTAGCGGGTTAAATTCTGCATCGGTAATACAACCACCGGCTTCTTCAACAATAACTTGTGAAGCACCTGTATCCCACTCTCCCGTTGGACCAATTCTTAAAAAACAATCTGCTTTGCCTTCTGCAACAGTACAAGCTTTTAATGAGCACGAGCCAATAGCAATAGTTGTAAACTGACTATTTAAATACTGACTCACCGCTTCTATTTTTTGGCGGCGGCTCACTGCAAGCGTCAAGTTCTCTGGCGGCGCTACAGATATTTGCTTATCAATTGAGTTTTCACGTTTAAAGGCACCATTTTTAGCTGTAGCAAAATAAGTCACACCTTTTGCAGGCCAATGAATAACTCCAAGCACAGGATGATTATTTTCAATCAATGCAATGTTTACTGCAAAGTCGCCACTTTCTAAAATAAATTCGCCTGTACCATCCATCGGATCGAGCAACCAATAGCGCTGCCAGTCCTGTCTGTCGGCGAGTGCAGGTATAGGTGTTTCTTCCGACATAATTGGGATATCGGGCGCTAAGACTTTTAATCCAGCAACCAGTACGTCATTTGCTGCTAAGTCAGCTTTGGTAACAGGCGTATTATCTGATTTCTCTTGTTGGCCAATATCGCCTTTTTTATAAATGGCCATAATTGCATCGCCAGCACGCTCAGCTAATTCAATACACGGTTCGATTAATTTATTCATCGGCAGCTCCAGACGCTAAATACTTATCTAATAATAGCAAAGCTGCAACACTGCGTGCTTCGGTAAAATCTTCTTGGTCTAATAATGACTGCCACTGAGTTAATGGCCACTTAACAACAACAAGCGGCTCTGGTTCGTCGCCAATAAGGGTTTGTGGGTATAATTGCTTAGCAAATAAAATATGCATAGTGGCATTAAAGTAACTCGGCGCCATTGTTACTGTTCTTAATGGTTTAAAATACTCAGCACCAAAGCCAATTTCTTCTTTAAGCTCTCTGTTAGCAGCTTGCTCTGGCGTTTCGCCCGGATCGATTAAGCCTTTAGGAAAACCTAACTGGTAATCGTTTGTGCCCGCACAGTATTCACGAACAAGTAGTAATTCGTTGTCTGCACTTAACGGAACAATCATCACTGCTCCCCGGCCACCGCCGCGAATTCGCTCATACTGACGCTCTTCGTTATTAGAAAACTTTAGCTCTAAAGACTCCACAGTAAACAGGCGGCTTTTAGCGACAACATTGTTACTGAGGATTTGTGGTGGTGTTGGGTGCTTTTTCTGTGTCATTGGCGTTAATTTGCTATCATGGCAGTTAGTTCAATAATAAACCTTATAAGTTGAAATTCCTATGTTAAATTGGTCAAAAATCGATACCGTTTTGCTCGACATGGATGGAACATTACTCGATTTACATTACGACAGTCATTTTTGGCTTAACGTTATTCCTGCGCAACACGCATTAGCAAGGGGCATTAGCCTAGATGCAGCTAAAGCAGATATTTTAAAACGCTATCAAGCTGTGAGCGGTCAAATACAGTGGTATTGTTTAGATTATTGGGAGCAGCAATTAAGCTTGCCTATAATGGAGCTTAAACGAGAGTCTCAGCATTTAATTAAAATGCGCGAAGACGTACCTCATTTTTTAACTGAGCTTAAAAAAGCAGGCAAAGAGTTAATTTTACTTACCAACGCCCACCCTGAGAGTGTCATGCTTAAATTTGAGCATACAGCGATTGATAACTACCTAGATGGCGTAGTGTCGACTCATGAATATGGAGTAAGTAAAGAGCAACAAAGTTTGTGGCACCAAGTACAAAAAGACTTAGGGTTTAATAAGCAGCGCACTTTGTTTGTAGATGACAGTGTGCCGGTATTAAATGCCGCACGAGAATACGGCATTGAGCACTTACTTGCAGTTGCTAACCCAGATAGCCAACAACCACATAACGAAATAGCCGATTACCTAAGTGTTACCGACTATCGTAAGATTATCTAACTCAACTTACGTGACTTAAATTTTTGGGTAACGCGCTTCTAGCCCTTGATATACTAACTTTGCAAAATCTGCATGTTCTGTATCAAGGCTTTTAACTACTTCAACTAAATGCTCGTTATCTTCTTGCCCATTCCATTCTTTAATATAGCTACCATCTTTGTAACCGTGATCTTGGCGAAAAAAGTTTAACGTATTTTTACCTACGTAGCCGCGATATAAATCATCAATATCCATACCTATTTGCGCCATACAGCCGGCAAAGGCACCTGCATTAAACGTTTTATCAGCAACAGCAGACGCCGCTAATATCTCTAGTGTTTGTTTAAAGTCATCAGCTTGTTGAGCATTACTAAGCTCAGTTTCAAGTTGCTTTGCTAAGTCTTCGTAGCTAGTTTCGCCGTCAATTCTAAGCGATAGACCAAAATGAAAAATATCAACCAACTCTAAAATAACTTGTTCAGTATCTGGTGTTTGTTTTTTCCACCATTTCCAACCATGATGATCTAGCATTTCAGCACACTCAACCCAAATAGCGCGGTACCATTCAAACCCTTGAGTAAACCATTGCTCATGTACTTTAGTATTCATGGCGTTTTGCATTTCTAGCATCACTACTAGCTTGTTTAAATTGGCAGACATATCAATTCCTGTCGTTTTGGTTGGCGTAATTTTCGTTGGTGTAATAATACAGATAAAATGCTGATTGTGCATTGCTGTATATTTTTATTAGTGTGCTAATTATGTTTATCGTGACGTCGTAAACTCATGCCATGAATCAATTAAATCAATGAAATCTTCAAAGCCACAACCACTACTTAAACCATTTTCTTCAAGCGCTAAATCGTCATCTTGATACGCTATTAGGTCTTCGCTGTCTTGATGAAGTGCATGGGCTTCAAATAATGCTTCGTCTTTCGTTAATATTAAATCTATTTCTTGGCCTTTTAGCGTTAGCGGCTCATAGCTTGAACTTACCGATGCAATAAGCGCTTGCACCATGGCTACTTTGTCTTTGCCTATTTCTTCGTTTAGCCAGCGACCAATAATAGCGTGTTCACTGCTTATTTTAATACGTAGCCCACTAATAGGGTCGCGAATAAATTGATATTCCATAGGGTTTGCCTGTAAATCTTTAATTGCGTAATTATATACGTAAACGCCCGTAAACCACAGGACATATAAAGTAAAATAGCGCCACATGGGCGCTATTTTACTCAACTTTAAAACCGTTAACTTCGCGATCTATAACGCGCTGCGTCAATGATCGACCATAAGTAAATAATAGGCACAAGTACAAAGCCTACAAGCACATAAATTAGTGCGTAACTTATTATAATAGCGAGTGCAAAAAATATAGCCGCTAAAATACGCCCTTGCACTAACTGCCCTAAACCAGGAAAAAATATATTACATAATGCTGCGATTACGTTACCGCCAGAACCTTGATCTGCCATACTAACCTCTGTATTTATTTGATTTTATAATTATTTACTTACACACTCTATGCCAATTTATTAAAGCTTACAAATCAAATAGTTAAATTAGTCTAGATTTAGAGAGTTAGTAAATTTTGCTAACTTTAGGTCAAATTAGCAATTTTTGTTATGTGTTTGCACTTTTCTATTCGCTCAATTAATTAGCAAGTTACTCGTTTTGAACACTATTTTATAAATAGCTGTTTATAAAAACAGTATTTTATTTAGCCTAACAAAAACACCTGTTATACTGGCCACAATATTGATTAAAAAGGCGTAACGATGGACGTTTCACAATTACTCGATGGCTTAAATGACAAACAACGCGATGCCGTTGCAGCCCCACTACAAAACATGCTGGTATTAGCAGGTGCTGGGTCTGGTAAAACACGAGTGTTAGTTCATCGTATTGCGTGGCTTATGCAAGTTGAGCAAGCCTCCGCTTACAGTATTTTTGCAGTTACTTTTACTAATAAAGCCGCTAAAGAAATGCGTGGCCGCGTTGAAGAAACACTAAAAGCGCCTGTAGGTGGTATGTGGATTGGTACTTTCCATGGTTTATCGCATCGTATTTTACGTGCTCATCACCGTGAAGCTAACTTACCTGAAGCCTTTCAAATTTTAGACTCTGACGATCAGCTTCGGATGATCAAGCGCTTATTAAAATCGATGAATATTGATGATAAAAAATGGCCTGCTAAACAATTTGGCTGGTACATAAGCGCCAAAAAAGATGAAGCACTTCGCCCTAAAGATATTCAAGCATACGATATTAATGAGCAAATGATGCTGCGTGTTTATGCCGCCTATCAAGAGGCCTGTGATAGAGCGGGCCTAGTTGATTTTGCTGAAATATTACTACGCAGCTACGAAGTGTTAAAAAATAACCCTACGTTACTGCGTCATTATCAGCAACGCTTTGCACATATGCTCGTAGACGAGTTCCAAGATACAAATACCATTCAATATGCTTGGTTAAAATTACTTGCTGGCGATACTAACAGCATTATGATTGTAGGCGACGATGACCAAAGCATTTATGGTTGGCGTGGTGCTAAAATCGAAAACATTAAACGTTTTTTAACTGACTTCAGCGCAGAAACCATTCGTCTTGAACAAAACTACCGCTCAACAGCGACTATTTTGAAAGCGTCTAACGCATTAATTCAAAATAACTCAGAACGTATGGGTAAAAGCTTGTGGACCGACGGTAACGACGGCGAGCCAATCTCTATTTATGCAGCATTTAATGAGTTAGACGAAGCACGCTTTGTAAGTAGCAAACTACGAAGCTGGTTAAATGCAGGTAATGCCCTACAAGATGCCGCAATTTTATACCGTAGTAACGCGCAATCTCGTGTACTCGAGGAGGCCATGCTGCAAGAAGGCTTAAAATACCGTATTTATGGTGGTATGCGATTCTTCGAACGACAAGAAATTAAAGATGCGCTTTCGTATTTACGCCTAGTAGGTAATCGTCAAGACGATGCCGCGTTTGAGCGTGTAATTAATACGCCAGCACGCGGTATTGGTGATAAAACATTGAGCCATATACGAGATTGTGCACGAGCAGAATCGTTACCGCTTTGGTATGCCGCAAAAGCAATTGTAGAACAACAGCACTTATCTGGTCGTGCCTCTGGTGCAGTAAGTAAGTTTGTAGAACTAGTCGAACAAATAGAAGATAAAATTAGCGATCTAACTTTGCATGAGCAAGCCAAGTACACAATTCAAACCTCAGGCTTGATGGCAATGTACCAAGCTGAAAAAGGTGAAAAAGGCCGTGCTCGCGTAGAAAACTTAGAAGAGCTAATTAGCGCATGTGACCAGTACGAACTTCCTGACGACGAAGAATACAGCTCGCCTTTACAAGGCTTTTTAGCACATACATCACTTGAGTCAGGTGAAGGACAAGCAGAAGAGCACGAAGACGCCGTTCAAATGATGACACTTCACTCAGCTAAAGGCTTAGAGTTTCCGTTAGTGTTTATGGTGGGCGTAGAAGAAGGCATGTTCCCTTCTCAGCAAAGTAACGAAGAGTCTGGTCGTTTGGAAGAAGAGCGCCGCCTTTGTTATGTAGGCATGACACGAGCAATGGATAAGTTATACATTAGCCATGCTGAGAGTCGCCGTTTATACGGGCAAGAAAAATACCATAGCCCATCACGCTTTTTACGCGAAATACCTGAGGACTGCGTTGAAGAAATTCGTATTAAAACACAGGTTTCTCGCCCGCCTGCCGCCGGGCGTTTTAGCGCATCAGTTAGCCATGCCGCATTTGAAGACAGTGGCTTTAACTTAGGGCAACGAGTTTTGCATGCTAAGTTTGGTGTTGGTACCGTACTTAATTACGAAGGCAGTGGCGCGCAATCTCGCGTACAAGTTAACTTTGACGACCTTGGCAGTAAATGGTTAGTAACGGCCTATGCACGATTACAAGCTGTATAAAGCTCACCTAAATGAGTTAGAACAACAACTAGCTGGCGCGTATCATCGTCAGCTAGTGTTGATTACGGGCAGCCCTGCTTGGTGTTATGAATTACTTAACTCATTAATAGATGAAAACAATACACTTGTTGTATCAAAGCAGTGCGCGATTAAAAATTCGTACTGGCCTACTCGCACTCACCAAATTTTAGGGCAAGAATTTGCTCATGCTGTTTACGATGGTTTTAGTGGTTTACACCCTGATAAACTTGCAGCACTTACCGGCACCGTTAAAGCAGGCGGTATACTGTTTTTATTACTGCCCGAATTAAATGATTTAGCCTCTTGGCAAGACCCCTCATTAAGTACAGTGCAATCACACGGTCAGAGTATTGACTACAGTTTATTTAATCAACGTTTCGCGGCTATTATTAAGCAATTACCCGCTTTTCATTTTAGTGAAAAAAATGGCTGTATTAGTAATCTCGTCAGCTCTGTTACGCATAATAAAATTGACTATCTACCACAGCAAAACTGCGTTGAACAAATAGTAAAAGTAGCTAATGGCCGTGCCAACAGGCCTTTACTCATTAATGCTGATAGAGGTAGAGGCAAGTCGGCAGCACTTGGCTTAGCTGCCGCAAAATTGACTGATAAAAAAGTAATTATTTGCAGCACTCAGTTTAAAGCGACCCATAGTAGCTTTAAACATTTAGCCAACGAGTTAGACCTGCAATACAACGCTGAACATAAACAGCTCGCCAACTTGCACTACGTTGCACCTGACGCGTTATTAAATGCATTACCTGAGTGCGATTTATTACTCATTGATGAAGCTGCCGCGATCCCTGTACCGTTATTGCTAAAAATGCTAGCTCATTACCCTCGTATAGTCTTTGCAAGTACACTGGTTGGGTATGAGGGCAATGGTAGGGGTTATACCATTCGCTTTAGTAACTATATAAAAGCGCACTATAAAGCCTCTAAAGTTGTAACGCTTGATGAGCCACTGCGTTTTGCTAAACACGATCCCCTCGAGAAGCACATTCGCACCTTGCTTGCACTCGATGCACAATATAAAGAGTTAAGTAGTGAGCAATTAGAGCAGCCAGTTCATAGCGAAATAACTCAGCAATCCCTTGTAAACAATGAGCCTTTACTGCAACAAGTTATTGCCCTGCTTGCATTGGCTCACTATCAAAGTAGTGTAAACGATTTACGCCAACTACTAGACGCACCATCGCAACGAATATTCATCAGCAAAATTAACAATCAATTAGTTGGTGTATGTTTAATCGCAATAGAAGGTGGTTTAAGTGAAGAACTTGCTCTACAGGTTATAAGCGGAGAGCGCCGCCCACAGGGTCATTTAATGGCTCAAACCCTCTCACAACTTAGTTTTAATAATGACTACTTAACACAGTTGAGCGCTCGCGTTGTACGAATAGCGATTGATCCGAGTTCTCACAATATGGGTTTTGGTAAAAAGCTACTTAGCTATTGCGAGTCGCAAGTAAAAAGCCAATGTAGTTGGTTTGGTGCAAGCTTTGGCGCAACAACGCAGTTACTTAATTTTTGGCAAAACCAAGGGTTTGATACCGTAAAGCTAGGTTATCAACGCGATAAAAGCACAGCTGAACATTCAGCGCTTGTGGTTAAATGCTTAAGCAACAAAAGTGCAATTATTCAACCTCTAAAAAAGCAGTTTAAAAACGATTTTTTTTATGCTCTTTTAACACACTTTAAAACACTAGATTGGCAACTTGTAAGTATTCTAATTGAAGGATTTAGCGATGAGTTAGTAAGCCCCGAGACTCGCGAACGATTAGCCTTACTCGTAAACAGTAACTTCACTCAATTTAATATCTCTGCGACTCTCTGGCAGGTAGTGAATCAGTCTCCTTCTTGTATGTCTCAATTAACAGAGTCTGATAAACAACTTTTAATAAAGTTAGTGCTGCAAAATGAATGTAATGAAAAAGTGATTCAACACTTAGGTTTATTAGGAAAAAAGCAGCTTGAGAATCAATTTAAACGTGCCATAAAAAACCTCACTAGTGCCATCTAATAACTCCTAGTTACCTATCTCTATTAAATCTTATCCATCTTTAAGCTATTTATTTAATTTGTTCTATCCTTAAAGCATTAACAGGTAAATTAAGATAAAGGCATGGAATTAATAAACTTTAAAGTGGGCTGCAAAACAATTTCACTTAAAATACTCGATATTTTATTAACAGAACGCTTTGACAATAATCTAACAACTTTACCCAACAATAATAAAAGCTTTATTGGTGTTAAAGATTATATGGATATACCAACGCCTGTGTTTGATTTAGGTATTATTTTAAATAATATCTCAACCGAACAAAGTAATGCGCATGTACTAAAACAACTAAGAACATGGCAAGAAAAACTATTAAACTGGTTCAATACCCTTCAAAGTAACTTGCTAAATAGCTCGGCTTCTATTTCAAGCAATGATGCAGAACTACAAGATTTTGTTCTGTTTTACAAAGAGTTCAACACCGATAATGAAGACTTAAAACTAACAATGTCTCGACTTAACGAACCTTTCCAATCATTGCTAGAAACGGTAAAAGAAGCTATATCAGCTCACAATCAAAGCGATTATAAACAAGTATCAGCTCTGCTCGAAATAATTAAGCGTAGTAACCTAATTCAGCTAGAGCGTTTATTCGAATCAGCTAAAGAGCAAATAACCTTAGACTATAAACCTATTATTGTTTTTACCACTAAAGACGGCTTAAACCCACACGTAGGGTTATTGGTAGATAAAGTCGAAGATAATATCGACTATAAAAAAGAAGACATTAAACCACTAGATAAGCTCACTGAGGTTGGTTTTGATCTAGACCCACAAACTAAAAATATGATGCGAGGATTAATCAAGCTTTCACAAAAGCACAGTGTATTAATTGATCCAAGCGTAATATTTAAACCAACACAACTAGAAGAATCTGAAAGTGAAGAAACTCAAGCTTACGGACTATTTTAAATAGTCTTTAGATTTGGTTATAAACTTTAGTACTGAAGTAAGGAGCTATTCTACTCGACTTGTACATTTAGATAAATTGGAGAGAAATCGAGTGCGTAATGTTAGTTACTCATATTTCACTTTTCTGCAAACGTAAAAAAACCGAATCGTTAGATCCGGGCTTTCTACAATGTGAAGCTTGTGTAATGTCATAGTGCCCACAGCAGTAGAAAGTCACGTAGCAAATGCTAATTTATTGGCCGACTGAGATATTAAGGGATTTAACGTCGGGAGTCGCTATGCTCGCCCGCCCTACGAGATGGGTGTTGATGTGAGTGTGTGTTAATTGCGCGCATTTCACTTTTCTGCAGACGTAAAAAAGCCCGAATCGTTAGATTCGGGCTTTCTACAATTTGAAGCCTGGTAATGTCCTACTTTCACATAGCAAATGCTACACTATCATCGGCGCTGTTTCGTTTCACTACTGAGTTCGGCATGGAATCAGGTGGGTCCAAAACGCTATTGTCACCAAGCAAATTTGGGCGTTAATCCGTATTACTACGCACTAACTGAATTTGGAAAATATCTGATAATATTTTTTAAGTCTTTCTAAGTAATATCTACTTTAGTCATATTAACTTCTGTCTAAACTGTCGCATAAAACGCGTTTGGCGTTGTATGGTTAAGCCTCACGGGTAATTAGTACAAGTTAGCTTAAT
>NZ_WTKV01000034.1:0-32014 GCF_011378705.1 Pseudoalteromonas sp. SA25
GGCCACGTTGACCACGGTAAAACTACACTAACTGCAGCAATCACTAACGTACTTGCAAAAGTATACGGCGGTGTTGCTAAAGATTTCGCATCAATCGACAACGCTCCTGAAGAGCGCGAACGTGGTATCACTATTTCAACGTCTCACGTTGAATACGATACTCCTTCACGTCACTACGCACACGTAGATTGTCCTGGTCACGCCGATTATGTTAAAAACATGATCACTGGTGCTGCTCAAATGGACGGCGCGATCTTAGTAGTTGCTGCGACTGATGGCCCTATGCCACAAACGCGTGAGCACATCCTTCTTTCTCGTCAAGTTGGCGTTCCTTACATCATCGTGTTCATGAACAAATGTGACATGGTAGATGACGAAGAGCTACTTGAACTAGTAGAAATGGAAGTTCGTGAACTTCTTTCAGAATACGATTTCCCAGGTGATGACTTACCTCTAATTGCTGGTTCTGCGCTTAAAGCGTTAGAAGGCGAGAAAGAGTGGGAAGATAAGATTGTTGAGCTTGCAAATGCACTTGATACTTACATCCCAGAGCCAGAGCGTGACATCGATAAGCCTTTCATTATGCCTATCGAAGACGTTTTCTCAATCCAGGGTCGTGGTACAGTTGTAACTGGTCGTGTTGAAGCTGGTATCATCCGCATCAATGACGAAGTAGAAATTGTTGGTATCAATGATACAACTCGTTCTACTTGTACTGGTGTTGAAATGTTCCGTAAGCTTCTAGACGAAGGTCGTGCTGGCGAAAACATCGGCGCACTTCTACGTGGTACTAAGCGTGAAGACGTTGAACGTGGTCAAGTACTAGCTAAGCCTGGTTCAATCAACCCACATACTACATTCACTTCAGAAGTATACGTACTTTCGAAAGATGAAGGTGGTCGTCATACTCCATTCTTCAAAGGTTACCGTCCACAGTTCTACTTCCGTACAACTGACGTAACTGGTGACGTACAGTTACCAGATGGCGTAGAAATGGTAATGCCTGGTGATAACATCAAGATGACAGTAACTCTAATCGCACCAATCGCGATGGATGAAGGTCTTCGTTTTGCTATCCGTGAAGGTGGTCGTACTGTAGGTGCTGGTGTTGTAGCAACTATCGTAGCGTAACAATTAACGTTAAAGTTAATTGTTAGAAAAAGGTCACTCAGGTGGCCTTTTTTAATGCCTGAAGAAAAGTGATTTGCTCCTAGGTATAGCTTTATTGCCGAAGCTTGGGTTAAGTTTTACGAAACCCGAGGAAAAAGGTTGCTGAAAATAACTGAGCTCTTAGATATAAAAAAAGCACGGCTAGGCCGCGCTTATATTGAGTTAGCTCTTGGTCTTTTAGCCAATTACTAATATATGATAAAAGCTTTAATGCTTTTTCGCATACTCTTGCGCTTGTTTTAAAACTCTTAATAAATTACCGCTAAGAATCTTTTTAATATCTTTGTCGCTGTAATCTCTGTCCATTAAACCTTGAACAAGATTAGGATAGCTAGATACATCTTTTAAACCGATAGGTAATGAATCGCCAACTCCATCATAATCAGAGCCAATACCTACATAATCAATACCAATTAGCTCAACTACGTGATCAATATGATCAAGTACTTGCTCAAGGCTTGCAAATGGGTATGGGTTTTTAGCACGGTATGCAGCATCAAAATCTTTGCTTAATTTAGTGCCGTCTTTTTTAACGGACTCTTTTGTGTTTTTTAACTGCTTGCCCCAACTGCCTGCTTTAGCGGTAACAAAGCTTGAGCCAAAGTTAATTTGAATAACGCCGCCATTTTCTTTAAGTGCCAATAGCATATCGTCATTCATATTACGCTCAAAGCCAGGCGTGTATTTACGAAGTGATGAATGTGAGGCAATTACGGGTGTTTTAGATAGATCCATAACCTGATAAAACGCATCATCAGAAATATGCGATACATCGATTAGCATACCAATATTATTCATTTCAGTGACAAGCTCTTTACCAAATGGGCTTAAGCCTTTCCATTTACGGCGTATATCGTAAGACGAATCCGAAATATGGTTGCTTTGCGAGTGCGCTAGCGTAATGTAGCGAATGCCACGGTCGTAAAAGTGCTGAAGGTTTTTCATATCCCCTTCAATAGGAGAGCCGTTTTCCATACCCATGGCTATAGAAAGCTTACCTTGTTTAAATTGCTCTTCTATATCAGTACTTGAGCTAGCAATAGCAAACTTATCGGGTGCGCGCTGGGCTATGGCTTCCATACTATCAATCATTTGATTGGCTAGTTGGTAGCTTTTTCCTTTACCTTCAAATTCCAAATGCGCAGGAATATAAATTGACATAAACGGTGCATTTAAACCGCCTTTTACAGCGCGAGGGTAGTCAAAATCGCCATCAGTTGTCGCTTTAGTTACATCAACCCAGCTTTCGTAAATTCGATAAGGTACGTCGATATGGGTATCAATTAAAATGGTGTCTTTAGCGAGTTTAATTGCCTTGTCAGATGCTGTTATTGTTTGTTCTGCTTGGGCTTGGCTAGTTAAAGCTAGTGATATGGCTACCACTAGAGTGCTGAGTTTTATCATGTTTTGGCTCTTTGGGTAAAAAGCCATTGTGTACGTTCAATTCAAAAGTTACAAGTACTACACCTTAATCAAACGCCTCTGCTTGATGCTCTTCACTTTGCAGCGCTTTAAATTCGCCCTTAGAAATAATAGTAACTGACTCATGTAATTCAGAGAAAAACACCATCGCTTCACCATTTTTAAGCTGAAGCTTAACTTGGTTAACTTTAGATTCGATGCTTGCTTCTACTTCGCCATAATCGGTGCCTTCGCGCAGTACGTAGCTTTCTATTAGGTTGTATAGTGTATCTTTATCGAGTTGTTCAAAAGGGATAATCATAATTGCTCTTTGTTTGCGTTGCCTAAAACATGTTGCCCAAAATAGCATGGCACGGCTTTCTCTAACCAAAATATAGGCTTAAACGGATTTTTACCGCTAATAAAACCAACGTGTCCGCCTTTGTCAGAGATGCGCAGCGTAACATGCTCACTTACGTCTTGCCTACTTGGTACGGCCTTAATTGAGAGCATAGGGTCGTCTTTGGCATGAATAATAAGTGTAGGTATAGCGATATCTTTTAAGTACGGCATTGCACTGGCTTTGCGATAGTAATCGTGTGCGTTTTCAAAACCATGCAGAGGGGCTGTTAACTGATTATCAAACTCTAATAAATCGTCAATTTTCATTAACTGTTTTGGTGTTAGTGAAATTTGCTGCTTAATTTGTGGCAGCTTTCGCTGCATTGATTTTTTCATGCGATCGAGCAGATATTTTTGGTAAATTTTACCTAAGCTTTTACGAATAACATCGCTTGATGACGACAAATCATAAGGAGCAGATACCACCGCTGCAGCACTTAGTGGGCATGCTTGTGATTGTTCACCTAAGTATTTGGCCAGTACGTTACCGCCTAACGAAAAACCTACAGCGACCATAGTGCGCTCAGGAAATTGCAGCTTTAAGTGATTTATAAAAAAGGCTAAATCGGCGGTGTCACCGCTGTGATAAGCACGTGGCAGGCGATTTACTTCAGTTGAGCAATTTCTAAAGTGCATAAGCACAACTGCATAACCTTGCTTTTTTAACGCCTTCATCATGCCTTTGGCATAAAAGCTATTTATATTGCCTTCAAGGCCATGTAAAACAACGGCAAGTGGAGCGGTTTCGTTATGTGGAAGTGACCATGCGAGCTCAATAAAGTCACCATCAGGTGTATCAAGTTGCTCAAGTTCGTAGCGAGTGTGGTGAAATGGGCGGAAAAAACGCGGCATTATGGTTTGAACGTGACGATTGGTCATCCACCATGCTGGTTTGAACTGAGAGATCATGTTTGTACTACGCACTTTGTATTAAACGAAAAGCTAGTGTACCAAATTTTTCGCTTCAGAAAATAAAAAGCGCCTAACTAGTAAACTAATAAGGCGCTTTAGTGCGTCGTGCTTAATTTTGTTCGGGGATTTCTGCATCATGTATTTTTTTCAAAAAGAAAAAAGCAAAAAATATACACAAAGAAACAACGATGGTTAAAAACCCAAAAGACATAAATAAAACTGGATCTGTAAAAAAGTCTCTAAAGAATACGTTCATGAGTTGTTCCCCTCGTTGTTGATGGGTTAATCATAGGCGGTGTTTGCAGGTCGCAACGTGATCGAGATCAAGTTATTTACATAAGCAGATATAGGGGTGAAGCTAAGTTGATTTAGATCATGCTTTAAGGGCTACTAAGTTATTACCACTGAGAGCTAAGAGAGTTTTTCACTTTACCTAAAAACGTAGCGCTTTAAACTTTTTTGAGTAAACCACTTAAAGATTTTTTGCACAAAGAGAAAAGAATGAGAAGTAAATGAGGGTAGAGCAACAAACTGCTCAATATTTATATCTAAGTAATTTAGTTTGTTTTCCTCTAAAAGCGAAGCGCCTCTTAACCTCTTTGTGAATAAATTATTTAAAGGTTTTTTGCACAAAGAAAATAGAATGGGCAGTAGAAGAGGGTATAAAAACTAGCAGCCTAAGTGGCTTTCATATACAGCTCAATATTGTTTGGTTCTGCATGCTCGATTAATTCAAACTCATTTACTGCTTCAATCAACATATGTTGCTGTTGTTTTTCAAGCTTTAGCTCAGCGCTTAGTAACTCTGCGCGTATTGTGGTGTAATCACTTATCGTATTCTGATTAGCTTTTAAATAGCTACGGGCAGCGCGCAGAGGTTGTAATGCGTGAGTATCAAACTCACTAATTGCGTCTATTAACTCATTTAACTGTTGGGTATTAATACTTAAATTTAATGAGTCTAAATAAAGTAACAATAAGCATAAATTAACGTTTTTTCCTTGCTGGTTTTGTAGTGCTAGCAAGGTTGTTTGTTGATCAGGCTTTGCGTACAAGGTGCACGCAAACTGCCAAAAATGGTCGCTATTGAGCAAGTTCATCGGCGAATGCCTGCTCTTTTTCTTCCATTTCTTCAAGTGCCATAAGTAGCTCTTCTTCAACGTCGTTAAGCTTAGGCGTAAGGGTTGCTTGCTTGGCTAATAACTCTTTAAGCTTGGCTTTGTTGTCGTCGTTGTACAGTTCGTTATCACCTAAGGCCACTTCAACTTCACTTAATTCGGCGGTAAATTTATCGAGTTGCTTTTCAAGCTTTTCAATTTGCTTTTTAAGTGGCTGAGTGGCTTTTCTAAACTCAGCTTCTAAGCGCTTTTGCTCCTTACGGTTAACACCTGGGTTTGCTTTAGGCTCGTCGGTTTGCTGCGCTTTAACCGCTTCTTTATTCGCGTTAAGTAACCATTGATAATACGCATCTAAGTCGTAACCAAACTGGGTTACTTTGCCGTCATCTACTAAGTAAAACTCATCGGCGGTATTTTTAAGCATATGGCGATCATGCGATACGGTAACCATAGCGCCTTCAAAGCCTTGTAGTGCCATAACAAGTGCATGGCGCATTTCTAAATCAAGGTGGTTGGTTGGCTCATCCAGTAATAATAAGTTTGGCTTTTGATATACCAACATGGCAAGCACTAAACGTGCTTTTTCGCCGCCCGAAAATGGGGCTACAGGCTCAAGTGCCTTATCGCCAATAAAGGCGAAACCGCCTAAAAAGTCACGTAGTGATTGTTCAGTGGCTTTTGGGTCTAGTCGTTGTATGTGCGTTATTGCACTGGCTTTTAAATCAAGAGATTCCAGCTGATGCTGCGCAAAGTAACCAATATTTAATCCGTGATGCTGAATAACTTCGCCCGCTTGCGGCTCTAAATCACCAGAAAGCAGTTTAATTAACGTTGATTTACCCGCGCCATTTCGACCAAGTAAAGCAATTCGGCTACCTGGTACAAGGTTTAGCTCTATATTATTTAAAATAGTGACGTCACCATAACCCGCTTTGGCTTTATCTATTGTCATTAGTGGGTTTGGTAATGCTTTTGGCTCTGCAAACTCAAAGTTAAATGGCGAGTCGGCATGTGCTGGCGCTAGTTTTTCCATGCGTTCCAGTGCTTTTACACGGCTTTGTGCTTGTTTAGCTTTACTGGCTTTTGCTTTAAAGCGCGTTATAAATTGCTCTAAGTGTGCAATTTGATCTTGCTGCTTATCAAACATTGCTTGTTGTTGTAGTAAACGCTCTGCTTTTTGGCGTTCAAACTGCGAGTAGTTACCTTTGTACACATTGATAAGTTGCTTATCTACATGCCAAATTTGGTCAACCACCGCATCTAAAAACTCACGGTCATGCGATATAAGTACAAGGGTGCCGGTATAAGCACGTAAAAAGCGTTCAAGCCAATAAACGGCATCTAAATCAAGGTGGTTTGTTGGCTCATCGAGTAATAGTAAATCGGCGTCGCGTATTAATGCTTGGGCAAGGTTTAAACGCATACGCCAACCACCCGAAAACGAGCTGACAGGGTTTTCTATTAGGTTATTGGCAAAGCCTAGACCATGTAATAGCTCACCGGCGGTTGATTCAATGCTATAGCCTTTAATATTTTCAAGCTGAATATGTACTTTGGCTTGTGTGTCGCCATCGTTGTTTTTCTCGGCCTCACGCAGTGCTATGCGCATTGAGTAGTATTCTGGGTGGCCTTGAAGTACATAATCAATCGCGCTTATTTCAAGTGCAGGTGTCTCTTGCTTAACAGAGGCAATAGACCAATCTTTTGGAATGCTGCAGTTACCGGCATCTAGTTGCAGTTCTGATTTTAGTAAACCAAATAACGTTGATTTTCCACAGCCATTAGCGCCAACAAGGCCTACTTTGTGTTCTGGGAATAATGTAGCTGATGCGTTTTTTAATAAGGCTTTACCGCCACGAAGTAGTTCTATTTCTGAGATTTGGATCATGAATGCGTTACTTTGCTGTGCCCTTGTTAAGTTGGCGCTATCATAACATAGAACTTAATGCTCTTATCAAGCGTATCAACAAGTGAAGTTATACGATAAAATGACAGCAGTTCAAACCACAGGAAAAATGTTGTGAGACAAAAGAAGCGATTTATTGCTGGTGCATCGTGCCCTGACTGCAAAGCCATGGATACTATGATGCTATACAGAGAACATGATGTTGAAAAAGTAGAGTGTGTTGAGTGTGGTCATAAAATGGCGCAACCCGATAACGCTATTCAGGCGTCTACTCGCCAATTTGAACAAGTAATTGGTGTATTTAAACCGGGCGACTAACCCGGTTTTTTATTGCCTAATTTTTACCGGTTTTAGTAATGCGGTGGAGGCGGCTCAGGTGCTTCAGACATCATAGACGATGATGACTGCGACTCTTTAATCTTCTCTGCTAGCAGCTCAGTTTGGCGTTTCATTTTTGCTAAAAGTTGCTGGTGCACTTTTATTTCATCATTTAAGACTTCAATCGTTTCGTCTTGAAAAGCCACTTTGGCTTCAAGTTCCATTAAGCGATGTTCAATTGTGTTCATTATTCTCTCGTATAATAAATCGCTCTGCGATACCGCTGGAGCTTTCGGTTAACAACGACTTACCGTTATCTGTAAATGTCACATCTAGCACCACCGCCGATTTAGGCTTACTGCCTTCGCGCGGGGTAACCTGCCAAGTTTGAATTTTTTCACCGCTTGGTATTTGCCACAAATCTACGCGCTTATTTGGCGAGCCGGTTGCAAGCAAAGTGCCTTGTTCGTTAAAGCGCACAGCAGTAAAAATTTTCTGACGCGCAATATACTTCAGTTTACTCACAAGATCACCTGTAGTCAGCTTCCATACATTTGCTTGTGCCATACTATCGGCCGTAAACGCATAGCGACCTTGTGGATCGAGCGTTACTTGGGTAACACGCGTTGGGTGATTAAAACGATGAATTACTTGCCCTGTACGTGTATCCCAAAAGTAAGCAACATAATCGTTAGAACCACTTAAGGCGTAGCGTCCGTTAGGTGATAGGTCAACGGTGTTAACTTTATCTTGATGACCTAAAAACTCAATACGACGTCCGGTTTCTAGGTTTACAAATACGACAACGCCGTCGCTACGGCCGTATAAAACACTACGGCCTTGATTGCTAATAGCAATATCGCGAATACTGGCTTTTTGTATTTTGTAATAACCTTTATTTTTGCCTGTGGCTATATCCCACACAGCAAACGTGGTTTTTTCGGCGGTAACAGCCACGCTGTTATCAAAAGCAATAGCAACGGCGTATACCAAACTGTCTTGATCTTGCTGCTGAAACCATTGGTATTTTAGTACCTGCTGTTGATTATCCCACAGGGCGACCCCATGGTTGATAGAGGAGATCAAACTGTATTTACCATCGTTTGAAACTGTTGATGAAAACGCACCTTGTGCAGCATGTTCGTAACTTGCTACAGCGTGTTGTTTTTTATCGGTACAGGCGATGGCTAAAAAACAGCTAAATACGATTAAAAAAGTACGAAATATCGACATATTACAGGTATTTCCCCTTAACTCTTAGTGACTGAGAGGTTAGACTAGGACGCGTTAAATGCCTAGGTTGTTTGTCTAATCACTGGATATGTTTTTAGTTTAGCTAACAATGTGGAATTTAGTCATTAAACAAGCAGCCTATCATGTGGGCCGTTAATCTTTAACTAGTAATAATACATTAAAATGACAACTGCAAAGTGTGTCGGAGATTTAAAATGAAAAAGACGATTAGATTGTCATTGATTGCAGCGTCAGTTTTAGCGCTTACAGCTTGTAATCAAGAAGCAAAAAAAGAACAAGCTGAAGTTAAATTAGACACTGTAGAACAGCAACAAGCATACGGTATTGGTGCATCTGTAGGTAACTTTTTAAATAAAGACCTAGCAGACAAAACAGAAATTGGTATCGAGCTAGACCAAGCACTTCTAATCCGTGGTTTTGAAGATGCACTTGCTGGTAATGCAAAAATTGACGAAGAAAAAATTCGCGAAGTGTTAACTGAACTAGATACATCAGTACGTACTAAGCAAGAAGAAAAAGCAAAAGTAGAGTCTGAAAAAAGCAAAGAAGCGGGTGTTAAATACCTAGCTGACAACGCTAAAAAAGAAGGCGTTACAGTAACTGAGTCTGGCCTACAGTATGAAGTACTTAGCGAAGGCGATGGCGAAAAGCCAGTAGCAACTGATGTAGTTAAAGTACACTACAAAGGTACTTTATTAGACGGTACTGAGTTTGATAGCTCATATGCACGTAACGAACCTACAACTTTCCCTCTTAACCGCGTAATTGCTGGTTGGACTGAAGGTTTACAACTTATGTCAGTGGGTTCTAAGTACAAGTTCACTATTCCTTCAGAACTTGCTTACGGCGACCGTGACTTAGGTAAGATTCCAGCTAATTCAACACTTGTATTTGAAGTTGAATTACTTGAAATTCAAAATGAAGAAGCACCAGCACAATAATAAGTTTATTGTGTAAATGCAAAAAGGGACCTTAGGTCCCTTTTTTAATATGCGTAAATAACATATTAGTTTGCGTGATTAGAAAACAAGTTATCAATAAGCTCATCTTCAAGTGCAAAGCGTGCTTCTAATGCCTCACCAATAACAGACAAGTCATCATCAAAACCCTTTAACAAGTCTTCTTTGTCTACTTCAGCGTACTTATCATTAAAATCTAACGCTATGTCGGTTGTACTGGAAATACGCGGGTAAATAGAGTTTGCAAGCTCTTGGCTCTGTAAGCCCTTTTTTTCACATGCTTTTGCTATATCGTCATACACTTCAAAATGGCCCGCAGATAGGTAATCCATTAAAAGTTGGCAAAATGATTCAATTAGTTTTGGCTCTGGCAATGCTTGATCTTGTTTTTCGTACGGCGTAAAACCTGCAATTTTGCAATAAAGTACAATAAGGTCTTGGCGTTCGTTTAGCCATTTATCAATTACTGTGTGGCTACCACCCCATTTTTGTTGAGCTTTTTCTACACGCGTCAGCATAACTGTTCTCCTAGCTGGGTTGGTCTTTCAATTAGAATATAATAAGTTTATGTACATCAAGATATATTTAATTTGCGCGTATATCAACAAGTAAAGTTGAGCTACTTTGAGGGGTGTACCTTTTTATATAATCTAAGGCGAGAGATTTTATTTTAGGCAAGAAAAAACCACCAGTTACGGTGGTCTAATTTCTTTCAGTGACTTGTTATAACAAGCTTTCTTATTTTTATGAGATGATTTTTATTGTTATTATTTTAAAACATTTATTTTTATTGTTTTAAGATTTTTATTATTGTTTTTGTTAACGCGGGACAAACAATAACAAGGTTTTTGTAATGTTGCAAACATATTAATAAAAAGTTTTAAATGTTATTCTTTTTTGCTTGTTTTATAGTCAAAATGGATTAAAGCACGCCATTATATTGATCTGCCTCTAGGTAAAGCTGTTTTCGTCCCTAAGCAATAGAGGGTCGGAGAATATGGTGGTACAATCTTGCACAATTTATACAAGTCTTAGGATCATTTACGCCATGAGCGAATTAAAAAACGACCGTTATTTACGTGCACTTGCAAAACAACCTGTTGATGTAACTCCGGTATGGATGATGCGCCAAGCAGGACGCTATTTACCAGAGTATCGCGCTACACGTGCACAAGCGGGCGATTTTATGAGCCTGTGCCGTAATGCTGAGCTTGCATGTGAAGTTACACTGCAGCCACTACGTCGCTACCCGTTAGATGCCGCTATATTATTTAGTGATATTTTAACGATTCCAGATGCGATGGGTTTAGGTCTTTACTTTGAAACTGGCGAAGGTCCTAAGTTTGAACGACCTATTTCATCACTTGCTGATGTTAAAAAAATTCCAAAGTTAGACCCTACAGACGAGCTTGGCTACGTAATGAACGCAGTAAGCACTATTCGCCGTGAACTTAAAGGTGAAGTACCGCTTATTGGTTTTTCTGGTTCACCTTGGACGCTAGCAACTTATATGGTTGAAGGCGGTAGCAGCAAAGTATTTGGTAAAATCAAAAAAATGGCGTTTGCAGAGCCGCAAACACTTCATTTATTACTCGATAAGTTAGCTGACTCAGTTATTGATTATTTAAATGCTCAAATTAAAGCTGGCGCGCAATCGCTAATGGTATTTGACTCATGGGGTGGTGTATTAAGCCCGCGCGATTACAACGAGTTTTCACTGCAATATATGCATAAAATTGTAGATGGCTTAATTCGTGAATACGATGGTCGTAAAGTACCGGTTACTTTGTTCACTAAAAATGGTGGTCAATGGATTGAAGCTATTGCAGCAACAGGTTGTGATGCAATTGGTCTTGATTGGACTATTAATATTAGCGACGCTAAGCGCCGTGTGGGTGATAAAGTAGCTCTACAAGGTAATATGGACCCATCTATGTTACACGGTACACCAGAGCGTATTCGCCAAGAAGTAGGCACTATTTTAGAAGACTTCGGTACAGGCAATGGCCACGTGTTTAACTTAGGCCACGGTATTACACCAGATGTAGACCCTGAAAATGCTGGTGTATTCATTAATGCAGTACATGAGCTAAGTGCTAAGTACCATAAGTAATAGCTACTTAAATAAACTTTAAAACTGTTTAAAAGTAAAAAACCCGCTAAGTTGCGGGTTTTTTGTTACCTATTTATAAAGGCTTTTAAAACTTCTTAGCTAAGCAGTTTATTTAAATAAGCGATTTAAACCATTTAATGCCGCAACACGGTAGGCTTCAGCCATGGTTGGGTAGTTAAATGTGGTATTTACAAAGTAGTCGATATTATTGCCACCATTTTTTTGTTCCATAATAGCTTGGCCAATGTGAACAATTTCAGATGCACGCTCGCCAAAACAATGTACGCCAAGTACTTCTTTGGTTTCAGTGTGGAATAATATTTTTAAACTACCTACTTCAGTGCCCGCAATTTGCGCACGTGCCAAATGCTTAAACTGAGCACGGCCAACTTCATATGGTACTTTAGCGGCTGTAAGCTCTTGCTCGGTTTTACCGACTGAGCTCATTTCTGGAATGGTATAAATACCGGCCGGAATATCAACTATCAGTCTGTCATCACAGTTACCACACGCAATTGCATCAGCAGCTATACGACCTTGGTCAAACGCAGCACTTGCAAGGCTTGGATAGCCAATTACATCACCTACAGCGTAAACGTTATCAATTTCTGTTTGATATGTTTCGTTAACTTTTAATTGGCCACGGCTATCGGCTTTTAAACCAATGGCTTCAAGGTTTAATGTATCAGTGTTACCAGTACGGCCATTAGCAAATAAAATACAGTCAGCTTTTACGCGTTTGCCTGATTTTAAATGCATAATAACGCAGTCGTCACGCGTTTCTATTCGGTCAAACTCTTCGTTATGACGAATAACAATACCGCTGTTCCAAAAGTGATAGCTAAGCGCGTCAGATATTTCAGCATCCATAAAAGCAAGTAGTCGGTCGCGTGTATTAACCAAATCAACTTTAGCGCCTAAACCTTTAAATATAGAAGCGTATTCACAACCAATTACACCAGCGCCGTATATAAGTACGCGGTGAGGGTCGTGTTTAAGACCTAAAATAGTGTCGCTCTCATAAATACGAGAATGCGTAAAATCGACTTCTGGTGGGCGATAAGGGCGTGAGCCCGTTGCTATAACAATCGTTTTAGCGGTCAGTCGCTCAGTTGAACCATCATTTCTTTTTACTTCAATTGTGTGCTTATCTACAAAGCTCGCATCACCTTGAAACATATGAATGCGGTTACGATCGTAAAAGCTGCTACGTAAATTAGATTGCTTAGAAATAACAGAACTGGCATGACGTAAAATATCAGGAAATGTTAAGCGGCTAGGGCGCTCACCAACATTAAATAACGGATTTGCTTTGTATTCAATATAGCGGCTAACAGAGTGGCGAAGCGCTTTTGAAGGAATTGTTCCCCAATGCACACAACCGCCACCAACTGATTCTTGGCGTTCAATAACCGCTACTTTTTTGTCGTTTTTTGAAAGGTTCATGGCGGTACCTTCACCGCCAGGACCCGTGCCAATAATTATTGCATCATATTGGTATGTCACGGGTACTTTTTTTTGTTCTGGTTGTTTGGCCACAGCCACTCCTAAATTAATTAAAAGAGGCTTTTAATAACCTCGCATTAAGTGCTAGCCATGCCTGTTTTTGATTTTCCCAGGCGGCTTCCAACTCATGGTATTGTGCCATTAATGCTGAGCGTTCACACTGCTTTGCCATGTTATTTTTTTTAACTTCTAACACTTGTTTTTGTAGTGAACAATAATTTTGCAGTTTTTTCAGCAGTAAATCGTACTCTTGTTGTAATAATGTAATCTTATCTTGTGCTAAAGGCAATTTTGCAAGACGCGTTTGCGTTTTGCTCATTAGCGTTTCGGCCTTTGCTTTTTCGATACGTTCAACAGGTGTACGCTTCAATTTATTAGCTAAACCAACAGCTGCTAAAGAGCGGATCATCCATTTTGTTGGATCGTAATGAAACCATTTAATACCGTTACGGTAGTCGCTTGCAAATATATGGTGGAAGTTGTGATACCCCTCACCGTATGTAAATAACGCTAAAAAGCCGTTATCGCGTGCCGTATTTTTTTCGGTGTATGGGCGAGAGCCCCAAATATGTGCAACCGAATTTATAAAAAAGGTAAAGTGTTGACTCAGTACTAAGCGTAGTAAACCTGCAAGAATTAACATACCCCACACATCACCAACTAATAAACCAAGTGCAAGAGGCAAACCTACGTTCATAGCAATAGCTAGTTTTAAGTAGTGCTTATGTTGCCACATAACGACTTTATTTCGTTGTAAATCACGACAATTACTATAGTCGTTGTAGCTATCGCCTTGGTAGTCACGTAACATCCAGCCGATATGGCTATACCAAAAACCATTGGTAGCCGCGTAAGGGTCTTTTATAGGGTCGTCAACTTGACCGTGATGTATACGGTGATCGCTACTCCAATGCAAAGCACTGTTTTGTAGTGCAAAAGCACCGCCAAGCGCAAAAATAAATTCAACAGCAGGGTGTGCGTTATAGGTTTTATGTGCCCATAATCGATGGTAGCCAGCAGTAATTGATAAGCCTGCATAAAACATGCAGCCAACAAAAGCAATCCAATGCGCGCTGGTAAATCCGTAGCTAATGGCGTACCAAGGTACAAGTGTGGCAGCCGCCAAAAAGGTTAGGCTAAAAAATAGGACGTTTGTCCAAATAATCGGTGGTTTATTCATAATTCTCAATCTCAGCGTACAACTGTAAGCTAAAATAGTATTTCAAACTCTCGTCGTCAAGTATTAGACTGTACAATTGAGCTAATATCACTAAATATTCATATAAAATAATTCAGGGAGCTGTTGATGTCGGGTGTTAGAGCGCAACAGAAACAAAAAACACGACAGGCGTTAATTCAAGCGGCATTTAATCAGCTGAGTGCTGATCATAGTTTTTCGAATTTAAGTTTACGCGAAGTAGCACGAGAAGCTGGTATTGCCCCAACGTCTTTTTATCGTCATTTTAAAGACATGGATGAGCTAGGTTTAACCATGGTAGACGAAGCCGGTTTAACCCTTCGTCAACTAATGCGTCAAGCACGCAGACGAATAGCAAACGATGGCGGCAGTGTTATAAATACCTCAGTGGTTACTTTTATGGAATTTATTGATAACTCAAGTAACCAGTTTAGGTTGTTGCTGCGAGAACGCTCAGGGACTTCTAAAGCATTTAGAGCCGCAGTAGCCCGCGAGGTAAAACATTTTATTTTAGAGCTGGCTCATTATTTAGAAAGTGAAACTAAATGTAATGCTATGCATGCCTATATTCAGGCGGAATCTATGGTAACGCTCGTATTTAATGCGGGTGCAGAAGCGCTCGATATAGAAGGATTGCAACGCGACGAATTAATTGAGCGCGTTATTTGGCAGCTGCGTTATATTACTCGTGGAGCCGGGCATTACGTAAGAGAAACGAGTAAAGAAGCATAGCTTAAAAAAATTGTAAAAAGTTAATATAAGCACGGTATATTGCAGTGCTTATTAATTTAAGCGTCACTAGTCACGAATTTGTTATTTTAATTCTTTATAGGCGCCTTGTTTGAATTAAAAAACCCAATTGAATCGTTTTTAAATCTGTTTTGTGGAATTTTTATGCTTGCTTCCGTCGCTTTGTAATGTTAAAAATAGGCTTCACTGAACACACACACAAGAAAACAAGATGCATATTATTCGTTTAATTACACTAAAACTTAACCTCTTACTGCTATGGCAAGTAAGCGGGGATTAGTGTGTTTGCATCGAGTTGAACACTAAAAACCCCGCAATTGCGGGGTTTTTTTTATCTCGCGGCTGGGATTAATTGAAATTTGGGTAACATAGGAATGAGGGGCAGTTATGCAAGAGCAAGATAAAGTATGGATTTTTGATACCACCTTACGTGATGGCGAACAGGCGCTTAAAGCGAGCCTTACTGAAGATGATAAAATTCAATTAGCACATACAATTAGCCGCTTGAATGTGGATGTGATGGAAGTGGGTTTTCCGGTTTCGAGCCCTGCTGATTTTCGCTCGGTGCAACGTATTGCAACCGAAGTAAAAGGCCCGATTATTTGTGGTTTGGCACGCTCAGTTGCTAAAGACATTGAAGCCTGTGGCGAAGCACTTCGCACAGCTCAGCAAAGCCGTATTCATACTTTTATTGCCACAAGCCCTTTGCACCTTGAACATAAATTACGTATGAGCTTAGACGATGCAACGGCAATGGCTGTTAAATCAATTAAATTGGCACGTAACTATACTGATGATGTTGAATTTTCGTGTGAAGATGCCGGTCGTACGCCACATTGGGATTTATGTAAAATTGTTGAGCAGGCAATTAATGCCGGAGCTTCAACTATTAACTTGCCAGATACCGTTGGTTTTGTAACGCCAGACGAATACGCCGCGATGATCCGCCATTTAATGAATAACGTGCCAAATATTGATAAAGCGCGTTTAAGTGTGCATTGCCACAACGATTTAGGTTTAGCCGTAGCAAACTCGGTGGCTGCAGTGCAAGCCGGAGCACGTCAAATTGAGTGTACTATCAATGGCATTGGTGAGCGGGCTGGTAACTGCTCACTTGAAGAAGTGGCGATGATCATGAAAATGCGCCACGACCACTTAAAAGTATACACAGATATTAAAAGTGAAGAAATTTACCGCGCATCTCGCCAAGTGGCTAAAATTTGTAATATGCCAGTACAACCAAATAAAGCGATTGTTGGCGAAAACGCCTTTGCACACAGCTCTGGCATTCATCAAGACGGTGTATTAAAAGCGCAAAATACTTATGAGATTATGTCGCCAGAAAGCGTGGGTGTGCCAAGCAACCAATTAAATATGACTTCGCGTTCGGGTCGTCATGTTATTGAGCATCGCCTAGAAGAATTAGGCTATCAAAAATCTGATTACGATATGGATGGCTTATATAAAAGCTTTATCGAATTGGCTGACCAAAAAGGCACCGTATACGATTACGACCTTGAGGCGATGATTTACTTTAATCAAATTAACGACAAAGACGAAAAATACCAATTAGAATTTGTTAACTCAGCCTCTAACTCACAATCGGTAGCAAGCTCTACGATTGGAATGCGCATTGATGGCGAAGCTAAACAAGAAGCCGCGACAGGTAATGGTCCAGTTGAAGCCTCGTTTGTAGCCATTGAGCGCTTAACCGGTATGAACGTTGAAATGATTGAATACAACTTAGAAGCGACAGGTCAAGGTGCAAGCTCATTAGGCCAAGTAAATATTATAGCTAAATACGATGGTCGACCTTACCACGGTGCGGGCATTGCAGCGGATGTGGTTGAAGCGTCGGTACGCGCCATGATCCGTGTTTATAACTTAATTTATCGTGCACAAAAAGTGTCTGATTTAAAACAACAAAGGAAAGCAGGATGAGTAAAACAAACTACAGCGTTGCGGTATTAGCTGGCGACGGTATTGGCCCAGAAGTAATGGCAGCAGCAGAGCAAGTACTTGATGCTGTGAGCAATAAGTTTGGTTTTACCCTAAACCGCGAGCATTATGCAATTGGCGGCGCAGCCATTGACGAATTTGGTAAAGCATTACCAGAGAGTACACTTACTGCGTGTGAAAACTCAGACGCTATTTTATTTGGTTCGGTAGGCGGTCCTAAATGGGAAAACTTACCACCAAACGAGCAGCCTGAGCGCGCATCGTTATTGCCTCTTCGTAAGCACTTTGGTTTGTTTTGTAATTTACGCCCTGCACAGTTATTACCTGCATTAAGTGCAGCATCGCCACTTCGCGCTGATATTAGTGAAAAAGGTTTTGATATTTTATGTGTGCGCGAACTAACTGGCGGCATTTACTTTGGTGAAAAAGGCCGCAGTGGTGAAGGCGCAGAAGAGTTTGCATTTGATACGCAAACATATTCACGAAAAGAAATTGAACGTATTGCACGCTTTGCTTTTGAAGCTGCAAAACTACGTAGTAACCATGTTACCTCTGTTGATAAAGCCAATGTATTAGCATCAAGCGTATTATGGCGCGAAGTAGTAACCGAAGTAAGCAAAGACTACCCAGAAGTAAGCTTAGATTACATTTACGTAGATAACGCCGCTATGCAGTTAGTTAAGCAGCCTAGCCAATTTGATGTATTACTTTGCGATAACTTATTTGGCGATATTTTGTCAGATGAGTGCGCCATGATCACAGGTTCAATGGGCTTATTACCATCGGCAAGTTTGAATCAATCAGGTTTTGGATTGTACGAGCCAGCAGGCGGTTCAGCACCAGATATTGCAGGTAAAGGCGTTGCAAACCCAATAGCACAAATTTTAAGTGCCGCATTAATGCTACGTTACTCGCTAGGGCAAGACGAAGCTGCTCGCACGATTGAAAAAGCAGTAGCAGAAGCCGTAGAAGCAGGCGTTGGCACACCAGATATATATCCAAATGCAGGTTACAGCACAAGCGATGTGGCAGCAGCCATCGTTTCACGCATTTAATAACATATTAAAGTTGCAGCACCGTTATGCTGCAACTCAAACAGATTAGGGAATTAGCAAGTGGCCCAAACGTTATACGAAAAAATTTGGCAATCACATACCGTTGCCAGCATAAACGAGCAAACCGACTTACTTTATATTGACCGCCATTTAGTGCATGAAGTTACTTCTCCGCAGGCCTTTGCAGGTCTACGTGAAAAAAACCGTACTGTACGTTGCCCAGAAAAAACCTTTGCAACGATGGATCATAACGTATCGACTAAAAGCCGATCACTTGATGCCGCAAGCGAAGTATCTAAAAATCAATTAATGGCGCTTGATAAAAACTGTAAAGAGTTTGGTATTGTGCTTTACGATTTAAACTCAATTAATCAAGGTATTGTGCACGTAATGGGCCCAGAGCAAGGGATTACTTTGCCTGGCACAACCATTGTATGTGGCGATAGCCATACCTCTACGCATGGTGCGTTTGGCGCATTAGCGCATGGTATTGGTACGTCTGAGGTTGAGCACGTATTAGCAACGCAAACGCTACAGCAAAAAAAGGCGAAATCGTTAAAAATTCAAATTAACGGTGTATTGCGTCCAACGGTTACGGCTAAAGATTTAATTATGGCGGTAATTGGCAAGTTAGGTACCGCTGGTGGCACAGGTTATGTAGCAGAGTTTTGTGGTGCAGGCATTGAAGCACTTTCAATGGAAGCCCGTATGACGCTATGTAATATGAGCATAGAGATGGGTGCAAAAGCGGGTTTGATTGCATCTGACCAAATTACTTATGATTACCTAAAAGGTCGTCCGTTTGCACCTAAAGGCGCAGATTTTGATGCAGCCGTTGAATATTGGGAAACTTTAAAAACGGATGAAGGCGCACACTTTGATTTAGTTGTTGAGCTAAATGCCGACGACATTCAGCCACAAATTACCTGGGGCACAAGCCCAGAGCAAGTAATTGGTGTTGATGAGTGCATACCCGATCCAGATCAAGAACCAGATTTAATTAAAGCCGATGCTATTCGCAGCGCACTTAAATACATGGATTTAAAAGCGGGCGATAAATTATCAAGCGCGAAAGTAGACACGGTATTTATTGGCTCATGTACAAATAGCCGCATTGAAGACTTGCGCGCTGCTGCAAAAATTGTTGAAGGCAAACATGTTGTTGCCGGCATAGAGGCGTTAATTGTACCGGGCTCTGGCTTAGTTAAAAAACAAGCCGAAGACGAAGGCTTAGCCGATATTTTTAAAGCCGCTGGCTTTGAATGGCGCGAACCGGGTTGTTCTATGTGTTTAGCGATGAACGATGACCGCCTAGGAGCAGGCAAGCGTTGTGCATCTACTTCTAACCGTAACTTTGAAGGTCGCCAAGGTCGTGGTGGGCGTACTCATTTAGTTAGCCCTGCAATGGCCGCAGCTGCTGCAATACATGGTCACTTTGTTGATATTAGAGGAGAAGCCTAATGAGCGTATTTTTTAGTGGCTTAATGGCCCCACTTGATAAAAACAATGTAGATACTGACCAAATTATCCCTAAGCAGTTTTTAACATCAACTAGCCGCGAAGGCTTTGATGCGGCATTGTTTTATGATTGGCGTTACCTAGATAACGACGAGCCAAACCCTGACTTTATTTTAAACCGCCCATGCTACCAAGGCGCGCAAATATTATTAACGCGCGACAACTTTGGTTGTGGCTCATCTCGTGAGCACGCGCCATGGGCGCTGAAGCAATATGGTTTTGAAGTGATTTTAGCTGAAAGCTTTGCAGATATTTTCTTTAATAACTGTGGTAACAACCAAATGTTAGCCATAGCGCTACCTGCCGATACGCTTGAGCAATTGTTTGTACTTAGCGAGCAGCACGACGATATTAACATTGAAATCGACCTTGAAAATCAAACACTAACAAGCAGTAAGTTTGCACCAATTAGTTTTGATATTAGTAAAGAGGTAAAAGAACGTTTGTTAAGTGGTTTAGACTTTATTGGTGTAACCGAAACGCTAAACCCACAAATTGATGCGTTTGAAAAACAACTAGCGACTGAGCGTTCTTGGCAGTAATTGCTTAACCGTGTGTATTAAAAATCACGTATTAAAAAGCACGGCAATTGCCGTGCTTTTTTGTGGGTAAATATGAGATGTGGTAGCTAAAGGTTAATGCCTAAAGTCAGCCATTAACGCCGGTATACCAGGTAACATACCTACAATTGCCATTACAGTGGTAAGTAACACAAACATAATAAGTGGAATCACCCAGCGGCTCATTTTAGTTAACTCAGCGCTGCGCTCTTTACAGCCAATCAGCCCTAAGTTATCAAGTAGCATAGTAAGTGACCAACCAAAAGCAGGATTAACTAAGGTCGAAGCAAATACCACAATAGCGGCTGATTGCGTCGTTTTACCTTCGCGCGTCATTTCCATGCCAGCCTCAAGTAACGGGATAAACACCCCAACAATAAGCGCTACACACAATACAGGCTGCCAAATCGCTAAATCCATAGGGTAACCCCATAAACCAGCAATAATACAAAATAATGCTGTTAAAATAGCGCCAGCAGGGATAGGGCGCTTAGCAATAGCGGCAGGCACAATATAAGTCCCCCAAGAGGAGGCAAAGTTAGCACCACCGGCAAGTGAGCCAAATGTTTGTCTAACCGATGCACTTAGCATGGTGTCGTCGATATTCATTTGTACTTTTTCGGTGCGTTGCGGATAGCTTATTTTTTGAAATACTTGATGGCCTAAAAAATCAGGAGACCACATAGCAACGGCGAGCACTGCAAATGGGAGTACAACAACAAAGCTTTCAAGTGTTGGTAAACCTAGCATCCAACCCGTGTTTTCGCCCCACCAGTATGCAGGGTTCATATTTGGTAAACCCGGTGCAGTATGAAACTCAAACGGTGCACCTAAGGCAAAGGCAACCACGCCACCAATAAGGCAGCTTAACGGCACGGCTAACCAACGTTTTTTAAAGTGCTCTAACAGTGCATATAGTAAAATGGTGGCTAAAATAACAATAAACGCAATGTGTGCCATATCAATGGCTTCAGCCCAAGCAAACAGCTTTTTAACTTGCGAAATAGTACCAATAAAGCCTAAATAAATGAGCAGCCCGCCACATACACCTTTACTGGTTAGGCGCGCGAGCATACTTCCTCCCTTGGTTATGGCCAAAATAAAACCAAAGGCACCAATGAGTAAGCCAAACGCCATAGGGTGACCGCCAGCAGCAACAACAATAGGAATTAACGGAATAAGCGGGCCGTGAGTACCAGCTAAGTTGGCCGTGGGTAAAATAAAGCCTGAGAATAAGATGATAAAAATAGAAACAATGAGTAATTCGTAACGTACATTTTCTAAAACAAACGCATCACTTAAACCAAGAGGCGCTGCAAATGTAGCTGCAATAGCACCCACCATAACGACTTTACCAATAGTGCCCGCCATTGCAGGAATGGTGTCTTCAAATTCAAATCGGTAATCTCTAAACGGTAAATTAGGACGCCAGCGCTTAGGCTGCATAATTTGTAATTCATGTTCGAGATACTCGTCGCGAGTATTAAACTCTGAACTCGGCTTGTGAAGTTGCTCGTAGCTTTGAGCATCCTTGTGCGTGTTTGATGGTGCATCACCGGGTGGTGTAGTTTGCATGCGTTCTCCTGCAACATTGTTGCTTAATCAAATAAATACGGCTTTTGTTAAAGCAAATGAATATTGAACATGCAGGGTAAATCAGCTCTTAGGCTGGGATGTATAGGCAAAAGGTCGTGCATGGTTGTTTTTAATACAGTTAATCTGACAATCAGCTTTACGTTAAAAATTATAAAACTACACAAAATGATTTAAAATCATTATAAATCAATGGCTTGTTTTTATTTTTAAAGAGTTTGATCACTGTTTATAGCGGGAAATAGTGTTAATGGCAGGTTATTATCCTTTAGTCTTAGTGGTTGTAAAAATCGCTTAGTTTGAAAAGCTTATTGGTAGCAGCCGTTAATTTCGTTTTATTTGTGGTGAAATAATACTTCTGTTACTTTCGGATTGTTAATAACAACAATAAAGAATAGAGATGCAACTCAACTCCCCTAAATCAATTGGTATTTTACTTGGTACGCTTTACGGCATATTTATGCGGCTGTTTGTAGAGCTAGTCAATGCTTATAATTTAGGTAGCTTAGTCTCTATATCATTTATGTTTTTAGTGCCTGTTGCTATTGGCTATATTCGTATTCACTTTGAGTACAACGAATCAAAAACATTAACTAAAAGGCAAATGATCACGATTGCTTGGCAGCCTATTTTTGTTTTTTATTTGTAAGTGTAATTACTTTACTTGAAGGGAGCATTTGTGTGGCAATGGCTTTGCCTGCTTTTATGTTTTTTGCCAGCATTGGTGGGTTACTTGCGGGCTTTGTTAGAAAACGTAAAATAAAAAAAGCGAATAGTTCTTTATTATCAATCGCGTTGTTACCTATATTGCTCTCACCTATTGAAGTTAACTTTTTACATTTATCAAAAACATACGAAGTAACAAATTCAATAGCTATTAACGCGCCCATCAATGTTGTGTGGCAGCAGTTAGCTAATGTGAGTGACATAAAACCACAGGAAGTGCCTTTTTCACTCACTCAATTAATTGGTGTACCAAAGCCATTAAAGGCAAGTATGAATGCTAGCGGTATAGGCGCTGTTCGTACAAGTACTTGGCAAAAAGGCGTTGTGTTTAAAGAAGTAATAACCGACTGGCAACCAAATAAACAGATGCTTTATAGATTTGATATAGACCCAGATGCTATCCCCGATGACGCACTCGATAAACACGTAAAACTAGGCGGTGAATACTTTTCACCTCTTTACGGTGGATATGGGTTAAGTGAAGATAAAAGCGGCAATACGATTTTAACGTTAAAAACGACCGTGCAAGATAATACAAATTTTGGTGTTTATTCGCGAATATGGGGTGAGGTGATATTTCAAGATTTTCATTACACACTTTTAACGTTGATGAAAAACAGAGCTGAAAAATCACTTATCGCAGTTGCTTCTTATAATTAGCTTAAAGCATTGTGTTTATAAAAATATTACACGCTAAAAGGTAAAGCCTTTGCATTTGCAAAGGCTTTTGTTTTAACTGCTAACTTTTACCAGATCATTTCTACAAATTCAGGGTGGTCGATATACGGATTACGATTACCTTGAAATTCAAAGGCTGCTTGGTTACGGTCAAGTTCCATTTGGCTTACAGGATCGCTGTTATGCCAGTTAAGCAGCATGGCTACAACCCAGCTTTCAAATACTTTGTTGCTTGAGCCATTAAGTACCGCATTGCTTGAAGTTGTTTTAGTTTGCCAAGTGCCTATTACATTTTCGTAGCGTGTTGCCATATAAAAATAAGCGCGAGCAAAGTCACCTTTAAATTCGTCAATTGGCTCAAATACAGTACCTGAGTAATTTAATGAACTTGCGGCAGAACCTAGTTTACTTCCGTTAGTTGATGTAAATGAAGCGCTTGCTACTTCACCAAATGGGAAGTTACTACGTTTTGAGTTTACATAACCGTCGGTTGCGTAAATATGATGCACATCTGAGTTCATTGGCTCAATAGTGCCGCCAAACCAGCTTTTAGGAAATGAATGCTCACGGTTGTAACAGCCGCCTTCTCCACTATAGTTACCACATTGATCGCTCACCGCAGCATAATTGTAGCTGTCAGAGCCGTTTGGTTTTTCGCTATACATATCTAAAATGCTGTTATCGTTTTCAAAGTATGTATCACGTACAGATGAGTCATAAAAACTCCAAATAGCTGAGTAACCCTGTGCATTATGATCTTTAATAATATTATAAAGCTCAGTTTTTAGTGCATAACCCGATAACCCTTGAGCAGTAACATAGTAGCCAGTGGGTGTTGGGTTGCTCCCGCCGCCATCACCAGAGCCACTGCCTAAAGTAAATGCCGTGCTGTCTGTATTACTAAAACTTGCACCGCTAGCAAGTGTGGTAGAGCCTTGCTTAAGCGCATAACTGCCATTACCTGTTGAACAACACATGCCATCGCCGTAGCTGTCGCTAATAACAAGTGTGTAAGTACCATCAGTTAGGCATATTTGCTCATCATACTGAGTGTTTGATGCGTAACCACTGCCGTTAGCAACAGCGCTACCTTGATTGTTATTAACGGCCCAACTAGTTTCGCTACCGTAATTATCGGTATTAAGCGTTAAAGTAAGGCTATTGTCGGTACAGCTTGTTGATGCGCTGCCATCAGCGTTTGGTAAAAAGTTATCTACGTATACGGTTTCGCTGCCATCAAATCCACTTACATCGTAAAACCTTAGGCCAACACTAATTGTTTTATTACTGCTTGCTGTATAGCTATGGCTAACTGTTTGCCATTGGTTAGTTTGTGCTTGATTTGAATAGCCTTGATAACCATCTACATACAAGCGAGCTTTAATTTTACCTTCGGTGTGGTAAACATCAGCCGAAAAGTTATAGGTTTTACCTGATTTTACAGCAACTTGTTGTAGTAAATCAGTGTTACTTTGCGATCCTGTTGTTACATTGACAGCAGCAGAGCTACTACCGCTTTTAACTGTACTGGTTGAGCGCGTTAAGCTGATTCCGCTATCAATAGTGCTCCAAGAACTAGGTGTATTGCCAGTCCATTGTTCAAAGCCGCCATTAGCTACATTGGCCATTACAGGTAATGAGCCAAGTAACAATGCGGTACTAAGTAGTTTATTTTTATATTTCCCGTGTAACATGGTTGTTCCTATTTTTATTTTGAATGAGGAATATACCCTACATTAGTTAGGTTACAAAATTGTTAATTTAAAGTACTGTAAAAAGCAATAATCGCCCTTTAATCTGTTTTTGAAGGTATTTTTATAAATTAATAACTAAATGGAATATCAAAGCAGATTCTATTCTTTTTTTATCTATGCAGAGCCCGTTATCCTACATACTTAGAAAACCTCAACAGATACGCTCTGGATGAGGTAAAACTCATTTTTAACAATACACAAAGTGTGTTGTGTTTAATTTTCAGGGTTATGGGGAATCGATTCATGTTGTTAGGTCAACTAAATGCTGCGGCAAGCCCGCTATCGCAAGATCAAGTACAAAAGCTGCAAGGTTTAGTGGCTGAACTTAATCCAATTCAACAAGCGTGGGTAAGCGGTTACTTAGCTGCAAATGCTAATTCGGCTGCGTTAGGTGCTCCTACGGCAGGCGTACCGGCTGCGGGTGATGCAGCAGCGCTAACTATTTTATATGGTTCGCAAACAGGTAACGCAAAAGGTGTAGCTACCAAAATGAAAGAGCAGGCTGAGTCGCGAGGCTTAGCAGTTAAGCTTGTTAGCATGTCAGATTACAAACCAACAGCCCTGAAAAAAGAAAAGTTTTTAACTATCGTTGTATCTACTTACGGCGAAGGTGAGCCACCAGAAGACGCAGAAACACTTCACGAATTTTTAGCCACTAAAAAAGCGCCAAAACTAGACGATGTAAAAATAGCGGTTATTGGCTTAGGTGATTCTAGCTATGAATTTTTCTGTCAAACAGCAAAAGATTTTGAAGAACGTTTAAATAAACTCGGTGCACAAACCATATATCAACGTGCTGATTTAGATGTAGATTACGAAGATGAAGCTGCAACATGGATTGCCGGTGCAGTTGATGCATTCGAACCTGATTTAAAAGCGCAGCAAGAAGCCGCTGGTGGTCAAGTTGTATCAATGCCATTTGGCGC
This sequence comes from Pseudoalteromonas sp. SA25, assembly GCF_011378705.1. NCBI lineage: Bacteria > Pseudomonadati > Pseudomonadota > Gammaproteobacteria > Alteromonadales > Pseudoalteromonadaceae > Pseudoalteromonas > Pseudoalteromonas sp. SA25. The sequence continues at coordinate 25,777 of NZ_WTKV01000034.1, forward strand.
ACCAACGACCGCTTCAAGCCAATACACAAAGCAAAATCCATTTGAAGCAGAGCTATTAACAGTTCAAAAAATTACCGGTCGCGACTCAACTAAAGATGTACGCCACGTTGAAATTTCGCTTGAAGGTTCAGACATTACTTACACACCAGGTGATTCGTTAGGTGTGTACTTTTTAAATGATGATGTATTAGTTGATGAAGTACTTACACTTACTCAAATAGATGCAACAAGCATTGTAAAAGTAGGTGATGAAGAGCTAAGCGTACGTGATGCACTTATTGAAAAACTAGAGCTGACTCAGTCATACCCAGGTTTTGTAGAAAAATACGCAATAGCAACTGGTACGCCTGAATTATTAAAGCTTGTAGAAGATAAAGCCGCAATGCGTGCGTATATTGAACCTCGCCAAATATTTGATGTAATTCGCCAAAACCCTGCAAAAATTGATGCGCAAACATTAGTAGACTGCCTACGTAAACTACAAGCTCGTTTGTACTCAATTGCATCTAGCCAAGCTGAGGTTGAAGACGAAGTACATTTAACACTAGGTCTAGTGCAGTTTGATGCATTTGATAGCGAGCATTTAGGTGGTTGTACTGGTTACTTAACTCGTCGTGCAGAAGAAGGTTGTAAAGTTAAAGTATTTAGCGAACACAACGACAATTTCCGCCTACCCACTAACGATGATACACCTGTGATTATGGTTGGTCCTGGTACGGGTATTGCGCCGTTCCGTGCATTTTTACAAGAACGTGATTCGCGTGAAGCACAAGGCAAAAACTGGTTGTTTTTTGGTAACCCACATTTCACTCAAGACTTTTTATACCAAGTAGAAATACAGGGTTATTTAAAATCGGGTTTACTTAACAAAGTAGATGTTGCATTTAGCCGCGATCAAGCCGAAAAAGTATACGTACAAGATAAGTTACGCAGTAACAGTAAAGACGTGTTTGAATGGTTAGAAGCTGGCGCTCACTTTTATATTTGTGGCGATGCAAATCGCATGGCAAAAGATGTACACAACGCCTTGCTTGATATTGTTAAAGAAAACACAGGCAAGAGCAATGAAGACGCAGAGCAATATTTAAAAGATTTGCGTAGCGCAAACCGCTATCAGAAAGACGTGTATTAACCACGTTTCTTATTTTATTTAGCAGCTAGCAGCCGTCACTGTAACAAATTTAGGATTTAAAATGAGCGAACAAGATAAAAACGTAAAACTTTCTGATAACGAACGTTTGAAAAGAGAAAGTAACTTTTTACGTGGCACCATAGAAAAAGATTTAACAGACGAAATTACCGGTGGCTTTACAGCCGATAACTTTCAGCTAATTCGTTTTCACGGTATGTATCAACAAGATGACCGCGATATACGTGGTGAGCGCGCTAAGCAAAAGCTAGAGCCGCTACATAATGTAATGTTACGTGCACGTATGCCTGGCGGTATTATTAAGCCAGAGCAGTGGTTAGCAATCGACAAGTTTGCAGATGACAAAACAAGCTACGGCAGTATTCGTTTAACAACGCGTCAAACGTTTCAGTTTCATGGAGTGTTAAAGCCTAATATTAAAGGCATGCACCAAATGCTTGATAGCGTAGGTATTGACTCTATTGCTACAGCGGGTGACGTTAACCGTAACGTGCTTTGTACTACTAACCCAGTTGAGTCTGAGTTACACCAAGAAGCTTACGACTGGGCTGCAAAAATTTCTGAACATTTATTACCAAAAACGAAAGCGTATGCCGAAATTTGGTTAAATGGCGAAAAAGCAGAAACCACAGAAGAGCCAATTTTAGGATCTAACTACTTACCGCGTAAGTTTAAAACCACGGTGACTATTCCACCTAACAACGAAGTTGATGTGCACGCTAACGATTTAAACTTTGTGGCAATTGCTGATAACGGCAAACTTGTTGGTTTTAACGTATTAGTGGGCGGTGGCCTTGCCATGACGCACGGCGATACAGCAACTTATCCGCGTAAGGCTGATGACTTTGGCTTTATTACGTTAGAAGATACCTTAAAAATTGCAGAGCATGTTGTATCTGTGCAGCGCGATTGGGGTAATCGTTCAAACCGTAAAAATGCAAAAACTAAATACACATTAGACCGTGTAGGCGTTGATGTATTTAAAGCAGAAGTTGAAAAGCGCTCAGGCGTTACGTTTGCACCAAGCCGTCCGTTTGAGTTTACTCATCGTGGCGACCGCATTGGTTGGGTTGAAGGCATTGATGGTAAGCACCACTTAACGCTATTTATTCAAAGTGGTCGTATTTTAGACTACCCAGGCAAGCCGCTTAAAACAGGTTGTCGTAAAATCGCAGAAGTTCACCAAGGTGACATGCGTATGACGGCAAACCAAAACTTAATTATTGCTGGCGTACCTGCAGATCAAAAAGCCGTGATTGAAGAGATTGCACGTAGCCATGGCCTGATTGACGACACAGATTCGCAGCAGCGTAAAAATTCTATGGCGTGTGTTTCACTGCCAACGTGCCCACTTGCAATGGCCGAAGCAGAGCGTTACTTACCAAGCCTAGTAGAAAAAACTGAAGCATTACTTGCTAAGCACGGTATACCCGATGACAGCATTATTATGCGCGTTGTAGGTTGCCCGAACGGCTGTGGCCGCGCAATGCTTGCAGAAGCTGGTTTAGTGGGTAAAGGCCCAGGTAAGTACAACGTTTACTTAGGTGGTAATTTAGAAGGTACACGTATTCCTAAATTGTACCTTGAGAACGTAGGCGAAGACGTTTACCTAGAAGCATTCGATAAGCTCATTGGCCAATGGGCAAGCGAGCGCAATGACGGTGAGTGTTTTGGTGACTTTGTTATACGCAAAGGCATTGTTGCTGAAGTAAAAGTATCAGTAACCGATTTTCACGCTTAATTAAATACCAGCGCTTTGGCGCTGGTGAGGTTTGGAATTTACCATGAGTGAATTTAAAAACATTTTACAGCTAGATAAACAAAGCCAAACGGCTATGTTAGCTGATGCTAATGGTTTACTAGCGAATATGAGCGCAGAACAGCGTGTTGCATGGGCGCTTGATAACTTGCCTAATACGGCTTTTTTATCATCTAGCTTTGGTATTCAAGCGGCAGTAATGCTGCATTTAATGACCTCACAACGTCCAGATATTCCCGTTGTATTGACCGATACAGGCTATTTGTTTCCTGAAACGTATCAGTTTATTGAGCAGATGAGTGAGCGTTTATCACTTAACTTAAAGGTGTATAGAGCGCCGCTTAGCCCAGCATGGCAAGAGGCTAAATTTGGTAAACTATGGGAGAAAGGCGAAGACGGCATTAAGCAATATAATCAGCTTAATAAAGTAGAGCCGATGACCCGTGCGTTAAAAGAAATAGAAGCGGGCACGTGGTTTAGTGGTTTGCGTCGCGATCAATCATCTACACGTGCTGATAAACAGTTTGTAGAAATTAGCCGTGGTACCGTTAAAGTGTACCCGATTATTGAATGGTCTAACCGCGACGTGTATCAGTATCTTACCAAGCACGATTTACCTTACCACCCATTATGGGAGCAAGGTTATGTGTCGATGGGAGACGTACATACAACACGTAAGTTAGAACCAGGAATGACAGAGGAAGAAACTCGCTTTTTTGGTTTAAACCGAGAATGCGGACTACACATGGATGGTGACGGTATTTAACGCAGCTTCGGCTGCGTTTTTATTTTTTTATTAGGGTACAAAAAATTGCCTAATTAAGTATTTTTTATTAGACTCAAGGCAATAAAGGATTAATTAAAGCAGGAACGCTATGAAATACTTTACCTACTTAGCTATATCAATCATGGCTATTGCGGTCATCTCTTTGTTTTATTTAAAAAAGCCCGATGGTCAAACATGGCTTTCTGCATCATCAATTAGCAGTGAATCTCAGCAAATTAAAGAAAAAATGGTTGCGCTATCTAGCAATACTTTGGACCAAGCAGTGCAGGGCGTTAAGCAAGCTGGCGATAAAATTGCGAGCAGTATTTCTGATGAACCAATGCCTGAAAGTACTACCTCAAGCAGCAAAATTTTTAAGTGGCAAGATGAAACAGGCCAATGGCACTTTTCTGATACACCTAACCCGCATGCAAAAAGTATTGAAGTAAAACTCGATCCTAAAGATATTACTGTTATTGCTGCAGAAGACACATCTATTTTAAATACCTCTCCAAGTACAAATACAATGTCGGCTGCACCAGAGGGGATCAGTATTTTGAACCCAGACTCGGTTAAAAAGTTATTTAATGATGCCGAAAATGTAAAAGACAAACTAGAAAAACGTAATAAAGAAATTAATAATTTAAGTGCACTCTAATTATTTAGAGTGAGTGCTTTTATGGTTTTTTAAATAACGTTTTTCGGCTTCCATCAATAATACGGTTAAATATATTTTAGTGGGAAGCGACAGCAGTACACCTACAGCAATGCATGCCGCGGCTATAATTATTCCTTTAATACCATGATTAACAGTGAAGTAACTCGACACAATTAAAGTGTGGCCAGTCACAATGAGGCACAACCCAAGCACTATTGATGTTTTAAGCAGCCTAATTATCATCGTTTGCGACATAGTTACCTCACTAAGAGTAGCCCTAGGGCCTGTTTATCTTTCGAGGTTAAATTTGCAGCAGTGTGTTTGGTATTTAGGCAAGGCAGAGCCTATGTAGTGTGGTTATTCCCCATGAATAGGCGATAACGTGGAATAAATGCCAAACATGCGCTGCCCGAAGGGTTCTGCCTAGGGGCTATTTACTCTTTGTTGCTCGGTTTTTACTTAGCCCACTAGGTTACAAACCTCACGCCGCGATTAAATAGCCCCTAGGTTGAACAAATTTTAATCCTGAAAGGTCAACAGGCCCTAGTGTAGGCACGCTTTAAATGCTTAGCATTGATTTAAGACAACAAACAGCATGTCCCGTCCTAAAATACGTTGACGGTTTTAATTGAAGGCCAGTAGCTTTTGCTCCTGGCTTTTTTTGTGCACTTGGTTTGGTGTTTTCATTCCCAAACTCAAATGCGGCCTCATTTCATTGTATATTAATATTGATTCTTCGACGAGTTCACGTAGCTCTTTTAGATTTTGGCATTTATAGAGTAAGAACTCCTGCTTCAATATGCCGTTAATACGCTCCGCCAGTGCATTTTGATAGCAGTCATAGCCATCGGTCATTGATGGAATAATGCCATTTTCATTAAGCTTTATTTGATATACCTGCGAGCAATACTGCAACCCTCTATCTGAATGATGAATCGTACTACATTGATACTGACGATTATTGATTGTCATATCTAATGCCTTAACAACATCTGTCGCCTTCATTTCATCACTGAGTTCATAACCCATAATTTTGCGACTATACGCATCAGTTACTAGCGATAGATAGTGAACACCTTGCTCTGATTGAACATAGGTTATATCGCTTACAAAAACCTCTTCTGGCCGCGATGGTTGCACATCTTTTAGCAAGTTAGGATGCTTTTTCATCCAATGTTTACTAAAAGTAGTTTTAATGTAACTACGCTTAGGTTTAACCAATAAACGTTCATTTTTCAAATAACTAAAAAAAGCGTCTCGACCTAAACTTATGCCTCGCTCTATGAATTTTGGTTTAAGTAAAAAATACAACTTTCTTCCACCTAAGCGCGGCATAAAACGTCGTATTTCCAATACCATCGCTTTAACTGGTGCTAGTTCAATAGCACGCAGTTTAGCTCTGCTCTCTCGTTGATATATCGCTTGTCTCGTTATACCAAGCAGCATGCAAGCACGTTCTAAGCTAACTATTTTTTGCTTTTGAAGGCTTCTTGCTCCTTGGCAATATACTTTTTTCGAAGGCTTGTTCCATGCTCAGCGTCAAGGATATTAACCACTTCATTGAGTAACAGGTTACGTAAGTGCTCATCTTCAAGCTCTCGCTCGAGGCGTTTTATTTTTTGAGCGGGACTTTCTTTGGCTTTAGGTGATGTAGGCATAGTTATCTTAGGTGATTGAGTCCAATCCATCTTACCGTGTTTTCTTAACCAAGTAAGCACGGTAGAACGACCTTGTATGCCATAAATTTTTTGGGCTTGTTTATAAGTCATATCGCCTTTTTCTACAGCGTCGACAACTTGTAATTTAAAGCCTAATGAATAATCTCGTTGTGTTCGTTTGATCGGTGTATTATTTGACTTGGTCATAATAAATCCTAAATGTGTAAACACATTTCAGGACGAGACA